>CAZOEM010000026.1:4700-7271 GCA_964578735.1 uncultured Halobacteria archaeon
TAAGTAAATTGCTGATCTGCCTTATTGCCAATGGGCACGTTCTTCTTGAAGGTGTACCCGGTCTGGCAAAGACATTAATGGTGAAGACATTATCAGATACAGTATCAGCGCAATTCTGCCGCATTCAATTCACCCCTGATCTGCTTCCTGCTGACATTACCGGAACGAAGATATACGACCACAGAACAGCGAGCTTTAGCACGCAGAAGGGACCCATATTCAATAATTTCATTCTCGCAGATGAGATAAACCGGGCACCACCAAAGGTGCAATCCGCATTGTTGGAAGCAATGCAGGAGCGGCAGGTGAGCATACAGGGCGAAACGTTCATGTTAGATAGACCGTTCCTGGTTCTGGCAACGCAAAATCCCATAGAGACCGAGGGCACATACAAACTCCCCGAAGCTCAAGTTGATAGATTCTCTTTTAAACTGCTCGTTGACTACCCGAATAAGGACGAGGAGAAGGTAATAATCCAGCGGAATACGCAGGGTATTGTGCTAACACCAGGTAAAGTCCTTACTGCTGGTGATATAATCGAGATACAAGAGTTTAATCAAAAGATTTATGCCGATGAGAAGATAGAGGAGTATGTTACAGAACTCGTAGATGCCACGAGGTATCCGGAGAATTATACGCTGGGGCGGGACATTAATGGTCTGATCGAGTACGGAGCTTCGCCAAGAGCTTCTATATGGTCCATTCTTACCGGAAAAGCGCATGCATTACTACATGGTCGTGGCTATGTCATCCCGGAAGATATAAAAGCGGTCGTGCATGCTGTGCTGCGACATCGAATAATTCTGACCTATGAGGCAGATGCAGAGGGCGTTACTCCTGACCAGATTATAGATATGCTTATTGCGAATATTAAGGCGCCGTGAGAATGTGCCCGATACAGAGCGATAACACCGAAAGCATATTATGTATCTTCTCAAATGTTACAATATAGCTAGACGTATGTTATTTAAACGCGAGTGATGACGCACAAATGCCGCAAGTAAAAGAAGTGCTAAAGCGAGTAAAGAAGATAGAAGTGAAGACAAAAGGTCTGGTTGAGAGTCTTCTATCTGGCGAATACCATTCAATCTTCAAAGGTCGCGGTATTGAATTCTCAGAAGTTCGGGAATATGTGCCCGGAGATGACGTGAGGGCTATCGACTGGAACGTAACAGCGCGATTTAACGCCCCTTTTGTCAAGGAATTCATCGAAGAGCGGGACCTGACATTGTTCATCGTCTTTGATCTCTCTTCAAGTAACGAATTTGGGTTCCAGCGTAGTAAAAAGGACGTGGGTTATGACATAGCAGCCTCATTAATGTTTGCAGCTCTGAGAAATAACGATAATGTAGGCATGTGCTTATTTACTGACCGGGTGGAAAAGTTTATCACACCGGGAAAAGGGAAGAAGCATATGCTAAAACTCTTACGAGACCTTATATATTACGTGCCGAAGAATAAAACTACCAACATCCGGGCTGCGCTCTCATACTTAAATAACGTTATCAAAAGGCGGAGTATCATATTTATCATCTCTGACTTCCTTTCTCCTGATTTCGAGCGCCCGCTTAAACGACTCAAGAACAAACACGATGTGATTCTTGTCGATGTAAGTGACGTGAGAGAGGAGGACATCCCGGACATCGGCTACGTGTTCTTAGAAGACTCCGAAACAGGAGAGCAAATGCTCGTGGACACCTCTGACCTCGAGTTCAGAAAGAGATATACCTCACTAGTGAATAAAAGAAGTGATAACCTGTTATTCCGGATGAAGCGACTGAATGTAGATATGATCCGAATGAACACGAGCGAGCCGTTTTACATCCCCTTGCAGCAGTTCTTCAAGATGCGAGAGAGGAGAAGGGGAGTGATGAGGTGATATTAGAACAGAATGGGCTTGTGTTCTGGTGACTTGTGGGTATTGATATTTCTGCTGATTATATACACTTACTATCCTATTTTTACAGGCTTTACTGCCAGAAGCGGGATTAAGTAAAGAAACGACAACAACTTATCCCTTTATATATTCATAGAAAATTATCTGATCTATATATGGCTATGCCAGTAATTCCACAAATAGGGGAAACAGAAATATCAGGTATTTTTGTTGGCGTTATTGTTGGACTCCTAATTGGAGGCTTTGGTAGTTTTGTTACGTGGTATAAAAGAAGGAAAGAACTCGGGGTAACGTTATACTACCCCCTCTGGCTGGCTTGCTACAATTTATTGCTGCTGTTTGACAAAATTGATAAATATGAAACGGATGAAACAAGAGGTAGCGAGCTTTTCAATTCGGCAGTTCGGCCTTTAAACGACATAATGTATATCTATGGCACAGCAGTGCATTTAAAGGGGAAACTAAAAAAATCAGAAGAAGACTACTTAAGTATATTTTTCAGGGCAAAAAGGATTATTGACTTGAATCAAACAACTGTTAATAGTAACTGGGCATTGGCGGTAAGATGTTTCAAAAATGCAAAGAAGAGAATTTATAACGGGGATGATAATTCAGTAATTAATAAAATTGAAGAGTTTGAATTAAAAGATGCTGACCCCATGAAAGTTAAAGTA
>CAZOEM010000026.1:7281-10519 GCA_964578735.1 uncultured Halobacteria archaeon
ACCTTCAAACCCTGAAGGAGTTCTGCGAAAGTAAGGACAAAAACTTGAATGGAGAACGAATATGAACGGAGAGAAAAAGGAATTCTGGATTTTGTTATGGTCCGGAGAAGATATTAAAATCAATAATGAGGACTTTAAATTAATTATTCAAGGCGATGCTCCGGGCGCGGAAATTCATGTTGTGAATCTTGAGAACCTTCAACAAATGGGGATAAAAGATTTGAGGAGTTTTCTGGATGGCTTTTCAGAAAAAAGTGTGCTCATTTTTAGTTCCTCCGAGGAAGCGAAAAACATGGATTTCTGGAAACTTGGATTTATCATGGGGGAAGTCTCTGTTCATGGTAAAGGAGGTAAAGCAAGAATAATTGGATTTGTAAAAGGAAATCAAACCCATTGTTTCCAGGAATTGAGTGACCTATTATCGATATGCGAAACTGAAATCGAGATTAAAAGGGAAATAAAGAACCTAATGAAAGATATGGGTATCGAGACCAAATTTGATATTAAAGAGTTCACGGCTGGCAAAAAAACTGCTGGAAAGGAGGAAATTTGATGGCTTTTGATACCTCTTTTGTATCGGAATTAATTGAAAAGGGCAATAATGCTTTCGGTAGAAGTGAGTTTAAAAGGGCTATTGAATTCTACCAAAAAGCTCTTGACCTCTCCCGGAAAAACGGCTATAAGTGGGGAAAAAGTGCTTCTTATATTGGGCTTGGGCTAGCATATTCCAGTTTGGGCGAGATAAGGAAGGCTATTGAATACTATGAACAGGCACTTGCTATCGCCCGAGAAATCGAAGATCGGGAAGATGGTATTGCTCTCGGCAGCCTCGGGAATGCATATTCCGATTTGGGAGAGATAAGGAAGGCTATCGAATACTATGAACAGGCACTTGCTATCGCCCGAGAAATCGAAGATCGGGAAGGTGAAGGTATTCGTCTCGGCAACCTCGGGAATGATTATTCCGATTTGGGAGAGATAAGGAAGGCTATCGAATACTATGAACAGGCACTTGCTATCGCCCGAGAAATCGAAGACAGGCAAGGTGAAGGTGAATTGCTTTCAAATCTTGGTGAAGCCAATATGGTATTTGGAGATTGGGATAAAGCATTACAACTCTTCAATGATGCTCTGAAGATATTTGAAACGACAGAAAGTCTAACAGGACAGGGTGGGGTCCTTTCAAATATTGGGGAGTTGCAGATAAAATCAGGAGAATGGGAGGATGCAAGGAAGAACCTTGAAAAATCACTCGAACTGTATAATAGAACTACCCCCGTGGGGGCAATTGATGTTCTGATGAATCTTGGCGAGTTGGATAGTGTAGAGGACAAGTACGAGGAGGCTTTTTCCAAATTCCAAAAGGCACTTACAATTGCATCTGAGTTGGAATTGAGTCCCAAAAAGGTTAAGATTTTCAATAATTTTGGAAGAGCGTATCTAATGGAATTTGAGTCCAATAAGACACAAGAAAGCCTCCGCAGGGCCAAAAATTACTGTGAATCTGCTCGGAAACTTGCAAAGAAGCTTCTTAAACCATTAGATCAAGGAATCTCATTGAGAACCCTGGGCATTGTATATTTCAAATACAACAAAATAAATAAATCTAAAAAAGATTTTACGCAATCACAGGGAATTTTTAAAACTCTTGGCGCACGATATGAGCTTGCCAGAACTTACTTAGAATGGGCAAAGACGCTTGTAGAGAATAATGAGCTTTTGGAGGCGGAGGAGAAGACAAAAGTATGTGCCTTTGATGCTATTCGCAGGAATTTTAAGGAACTTGAAGTCCGCTCATATGTGCTCCTTGGCGATATTGTCTGGAAACAAGATAACTCCCAGTACGGGTATTATTTAACTGCTTTAAAAACTGCAATTTTCAATCCGAAGATTTATACAAGAACAATTTTCCTTTTAATTGATAGAATGAAGAGGATGGAAAAAATTACAACAATTGAATTTATCGATGCACTCAAAGAAGTGAACATAGAAGTCCATTTTGGCACTTTTTTAACCGCTCTCGCGTCAAAGATTCAGGGCAAGGATTATAGTGTTGAAGGCTTACCTGTGGAATTAGAGGAAGAATTCGATAACTTTACAATTGCTTCAAAATAACATATCCTATCCAGAATATCTAAGAAGTGAAAAAGCATAACTCGTGCTTCGTGGCGAGAAGGAGAAAAAGCAGGTGGAAAAGGAACTGTGGCACTTCTTCGATTAAGATTGAAGGTTTTTAAAGATGAAAGTTGAAGGTTTTTATCTAAGATGCACAAAAGAATAGTGAGGTGGTAAGATTAGAATGGGTTTTAGTTTTGGTCAATCCTGGGTATTGTTATTTCTATTGATTATACCGCCTTTATTATACTTTTACAAGCTTTACAGGAAGAAACGTAAAGAAGCAGCACTGAAGTTCAGCGCTTTGAATATAGTGAAAGAAGCATCCGCGACGAGTGGAAACAGACGCGGCGTCTGGGTCCGGCCACATTTGCCTTTCCTCATCCTCATCATTAGCATAGCTCTGATCGTTGTCGGTCTTGCGAATCCGATGATACCACTAAAAACCGCTAAGGAGGGTGTCAATGTGGTTTTAGCCATTGACGATTCCGGTAGTATGCAGGCAACAGATTATCCGCCAACACGATTAGAATCGGCGAAAAGTGCCGCAGTTACTTTGATACACAGTTTGAAGCCAAAGGATAATGTGGGTGTCGTTATCTTCGAATCAGGCGCAACAACCGCATGTTATCTCACGCCATTTAAAGATAAAGCGATAATGAAATTGAAAGGAATAGAACAGAAAGAAGGGCGAACTGCAATTGGCGATGGTCTCAGCCTCGCTATTGACATGGCTACTTCTATCCCGAACAAGAAGAAGGTGGTTATTTTACTCAGTGACGGCGTGAACAATGCAGGTGTTGTGAGCCCGCAAGAGGCTATTCAGTTCGCAAAGGCGAACAAAATGCAGGTTTACACCGTTGGGCTCGGCTCAGATAAACGTGCGGTTATTGGCTACGATTTCTTCGGCAATCCTCAGTATGCGGAACTCGATGAAGAAACGCTGGAAGGTATAGCAGTAGATACAGGGGGGAGATATTACAAGTCGGTGAATAAGAGGACACTGGATGAGATATACGCTAATATCGGTAAGAATATAGAACGCGAATGGGAAGACACCAGCATCAAGGATTGGTTCTTCATTGCAACCTTTATATTATTGCTGATGAATATATATATTATC
>CAZOEM010000026.1:10529-14864 GCA_964578735.1 uncultured Halobacteria archaeon
GGTAGATATAGGGTGGTGGTATGATGAAGAGAAAGGTGATAGCGATCCTCCTGGTTTTTGCACTTGGCATTGGCATGCTCGTCACGTCATCGGTAGCAGCGAAGGAGCTTGCGGTACAAAAGCTCGTTGATAGTAACAAAGAGATTAAAGTTGGCGATGGGGTTTCTGTTCTACTCAGTTTCAAGAACCCGTTCAACCGTACGATACCGATACAAATCGTTGACAAGAACATTTTTGGCAATAACGGCCTGGATATACAGTGTCTTGAACATACACTACCAGCAGAGGCAGAGTCAGGAATTGGCTATGAGCCGATAGTACCTTACAAACCAGGGAAGTATACCCTGGATGCGGCAACGGTGTCTTACACTAACCCCGATACAGGTAAGAGCGAGACGGTGGAATCAAATACGCTTGACATTGATGTGAAAGAGAATAAGTCTATGCCGTCAGTCCGGACAGAGGGTATTACCACTATTTATCGCTGTGGTGGCACAAATATCCAATCCACTTCTTATTCGTCCTCTGGTAGTACGAACACGCATAGCCAATTCACTTCTTCTTCTTCTTCCTCATCCAGCAAATCGTTCAATATGCAGATCGGCGGTTCTTCTTTTAGCTCCGGGCAACAGCAATCAGGCAGCCAGCAGCAAGACGGGCTACAAAAGCGCGTGGATAACAATCAACTCAATCAGAATATGGGGCAGTTGAAGAAAGAGATGGAGTCAGAACTGAAAAAGCAGCAAGAGTTGGAAGAGCAGATACAGCAAAAACTAGCTAAAAATCCCGCGTTCCGGAAGTATGCCGAGCAATTAACAAATGCGGGCTTTAATAGTTCGTCGCCTTCTTTCAATCAGATTTCTCAGAACCATACAGAGGTAACCGTGCCTTATAGGAATGAGAGTACGGGAAAAAATATCAAAGCGAATTATGTCAATGGAACAATCCAGAATGTCACTTTAGAGAGCACACCAGAGCAGAAGAAAGAGGAGGGCGATAATCTCTGGTGGCTGCTGCTCCTGATTCCCATTGCTATGATCGTTATTGGTTGGTTTATTTATGATAGATATGGTAAAAAGGCACCGCAGCGAGAGCCCCTTCCTGTGGTTTCCGAGCAGAGCGTTGACTACGTTACCGAAGCGAGAAGAATGGTCGAAGAAGCAGAGCGACTATTTTCAAATAGCCGTGAGAAGGATGCTTACGAGAAGGTATCACAAGCATTACGGTTCTATTTCGCGCAGAAATTCGGTACGAAGAAGGAATTGCTAAATACCGAGTTAGTTACTCTTTTAAGCGGAAAGGGGGATGCAAATACAGCCTCAAAGGTTAAGGAATGCCTGGATATATGTGGTATGGTGGAATTTGCAAAGTATAAAGCAAATAGTGATGATTTCGGGAAGATAGTCACGATGGCGAAGGCGATAATTATATAAGGGGTATTTGTATAGCTAACTAAAAAAACCACGAAATTTCTTTTTCTCGTGAAAATCTGTGTAATCGGGTGGTTCTATAAAAAGGAGCTAAACAAATACCATTTTCTTACTCTAAGGCTATTAGGAAATTAAGGGGGTGGAAATGTTAGACAATTGGAATCTCTTGGCAATAGGGGAAAGGGATACAGAGCGGGAATTATTAAAGGCATTGGAAGAGGACGGCGAGTTTGAACGTTCCGGGTCCGGAGATATAGTGATAGGACGCGTAGAAGACATAGTGGAATTCTTAGAAGATGCAGAGAATAAGAAGTTGGCGGATACTTTTATGACCTGATAGAGAAGATATATAGAAGAAAGCCAAAAGTGAACCTAAAGAACCCGGATAAGCTAATAGCAATAGCGACAGTAGGGAATAGATGCGGGATTGGCTTTATCACAAAGGAGATGAGGGAGAAGTATAGTCTGATAAGGGTAAAGTGATTTTTTAATCCCCTCTATCCTTCTATTTTTTATTACAACACACATAAAAATGAAAATGGAAATGATAATGGCCATCGGTGGCTCAGATTGCAGTGGTGGCGCGGGAATACAGGCAGATATAAAAACCTTTTCTGCGTTCGGTGTCCACGGCACATCAGTACTCACCGCAATAACGGCACAAAATTCCGATGGCGTGCAAGCGATACATGAAGTACCCGTTAAAATTGTGGAACAGCAACTAGAATCTATTATGAGTGACATAGCAGTGGATTATGCAAAAACGGGTATGCTCTATTCTGCGGAGATAATAGAAGTGGCTGCCACGCAGCTTAAAAGATATGGTCTGCCTTTCGTTCTGGACCCCGTGATGAACGCGGGCGCAGGCGGGATATTGTTAGAAGATAACGCTTTAAACTCGCTTATCAAACTCCTTCTTCCTATTTGCACAGTTGTAACGCCAAATATACCAGAAGCGAGTATTATTTCCGGGTTGGAGATAAAGGATAAGGAAGATGCGGAATTAGCAGCTCTCAAAATAAGCGATATGGGCGCTTCGGCAGTAATAATAAAAGGCGGGCATTTAGAGCATGAAATAGCAGCCGGAAAGGCAACGGATTTGATATACAATGGTAAATTCGAGCATATAAGCTCGAGCATGATAAAGCAGGGAAAGATAGTGCATGGAGCAGGATGCACCTTTTCCGCAGCTCTTGCTGCCGAACTGGGAAAGGGCACTAATTTGCACGATGCTGCTACATCAGCAAAGAAGTTTGTTTATGATGCGATATTATGCGGTGAGGAATTGCCTAATTTGATTGTGGTAAATCAAAGCTTACGTAAAGACGCAGACAGGTATTTCGTGCTGGAGAACGTAAAGGAAGCGGTTACGATACTGAAAGAAACGCCTGATTTCCAGGACCATATACCTGAGGTTGGGACTAACATAGGCATGGCAATAGAGGCTGCGGAAAGCGAGCATGATGTTGCTGCGGTAGATGGTAGGATAGTCCCGGCGAGAGGGGGTGTACACGCAGGCTGTGTGGATTTTGGCGTAAGTAGTCACGTTGCAAGACTGATATTAACGATGATGAGATACGATAAAACGAAAAGGAGTGCGATTAACCTGAAATACTCGTCAGAACTGATAGAAGCATGTGAAGAGTTGGGGCTGACGGTTTCGTCATTTGATCGTGCTAAAGAACCCATAGGGGCGAAGACTATGGATTGGGGTGTAAGAGAGGCAAGTGTGGTGTTCTCGCCTGATGTGGTTTACGATCTCGGTGCGGTCGGGAAGGAGCCGATGGTGCGGATATTCGGCAATACGGCAGTGGGAGTAGCGGAGAAAGTGAAAGGGATTATGGCTGGTTTATAGCTATAGCCGACTAAGGATGGGGCGATTACTCGCCCCTCCTCGTCTCAGAACGGTATGTGAAAATCTGAGCTGGGTTCTCGGATTTCCCACGTTGTCCTGCGAGCATACCACGCAAGCGTTACCCCCGGCGTGTTCCGCAGTAGGATTACCCCGAATGGATGGGGTCGCCGAAAAGGCAATCCACGATGTAGCTTCCAGGTCAACACACCGCAAGATTACACGGATTTTCACGAGAATGAAATACGAGGAGTTCCTTTTATGTGAACATGCCAACAATAAGAGAGACTGAGAAAGTAAAATCTCAGTTGGAAAAGATGAAAGAAGGAGGGGATTATCAAAGCTTTGACTTACATATAAGGGAGCTTATCCATGAACGTGAAGACAGAAGGATGCCCGAATCTTCAGAGCTAAGCGAAAAGGCGAGGGAAGAAATAAAAAGGCTTGCGGATCAGTATAGCGGATTGTTTAGAGATGCGGATAGTCTGCCAGAGCCTGTAAAATCTGTTGTTTGGTTTATTAAGAAGACGGCATAGGAAGAAGGATTTGGAGGATATAATGTAAGTCTCTGCGGTGCAATTGTCATTTCAATAGGAAACGCCACCGTTACAGATTTCTTGAATGCCATAAACATGACAACTGTTCAAGTCTCTAATTTCAAAGGTTACAAAGGGGAAAACACCTGGAGGGTTCAATGGTCTTTCTCAAACAGGTTGCTGGATGTATATCTTAACGGGACAACAGGGAATATAGTTGGAATAGAAGAGAAAACAGCACCAACGCCAACAGGTACCTCAACCAAACCATAAATATTAAGCCATAGCCGCTATTGCACCTTTTGAACTAAGCTCATATCCAAGAAAGCTTCGATCAAGCAGCTACGAACTCCAAGTCGAAGGAAACTAAAGGTGCTCTTTTACTTGCTATCCCATCAATTCTTTCCTTTTAATTAAGAAAATGCTTAGCTTGAGGCCAATATAGCCTCTATTAAGCAATCGTTCATTTTATTTACGCCGCCATATCCAATATTTGTATATGCCTCTTTTAGTTCAG
>CAZOEM010000027.1:0-4840 GCA_964578735.1 uncultured Halobacteria archaeon
AAAAAGATAGTTTTGGCGCCTACACAACCGGTCCGAATTGTAGGTGGGAAACAATACCTGCGTAGAATAATGGAAGGGCGCCCTATCAATAAGGGGCAGCGGGTACGAGTGGAGATGCTTGGCAATCCTATAACGCTTATTGTAACGTCAACACAACCATCAGGGACGATAATAGCAACAGGAAGCACGGATTTTGTATTGATGGAGAAGACAGCAGAAGAACGAGCTTCGGTTGTCACATACGAAGACATCGGTGGTCTGGGAAGGGCGATTTCTTTAGTTCGGGAGATGATCGAATTGCCTTTGCGGCATCCCGAACTGTTCCAGAGGTTGGGTATCAGTCCGCCAAAGGGCGTCTTGCTGCATGGCCCGCCGGGTACGGGAAAAACGTTGATTGCAAAAGCGGTAGCAAATGAAACAGATGCGAACTTTAGTCTGGTCTCAGGCCCGGAAATAATGGCTAAATATTATGGTGAGAGTGAGGGACGGCTTAGAGAGATATTTGAAGACGCCGAGGCAAAAGCGCCTTCTATTATTTTCATTGACGAGTTGGATGCGATAGCACCAAAAAGGTCTGACTTAGGTGGCGAGAAACAGGTAGAGCGGCGTGTGGTTGCGCAATTATTAGCCCTTATGGACGGCTTGAAATCGAGGGGAGAAGTGGTTGTCATCGCGGCTACTAACCAACCGAACCTGTTAGACAGTGCATTAAGACGAGGCGGGCGATTTGATCGCGAGATTGAGATCGGAATACCTGATAGGAACGGCCGACTCGAGATTCTTCAGGTGCATACGCGAGGAATGCCACTCGCAGAAGACGTGGACCTGGAGAATTTGGCAGATATAACATACGGATTTGTAGGTGCGGACATCGCTTCGTTATCCAAAGAGGCTGCAATGCACGCTTTACGTGACATCTTACCAGAGCTAAATATAGATGAGGAGATACCGCCTGAGGTCCTGGATGCCTTAGAGGTAAAGAAAGAAGACTTCCGCGATGCGCTTAAGAACGTAGAGCCGTCTGCTATGCGTGAAGTATTCCTTGAGTCACCACAGGTGAAATGGGAGGACGTGGGTGGTCTTGATAGTGCAAAGACGGAATTATTGGAGGCTGTTGAATGGCCACTAAAATATCCGGAAGCTTTTGATGCCTTTCATACCAACCCGCCAAAGGGATTGCTGCTTTATGGGCCTCCGGGAAGTGGGAAAACGCTGTTAGCAAAGGCTGTAGCAACAGAAAGTCAAGCTAACTTCATCAGCATAAAGGGTCCGGAGCTGCTGAGCCGATTTGTTGGTGAATCGGAGCGTGCAGTGCGTGAGATGTTCAGGAAAGCGAAACAGTCTGCACCCACGATTATCTTCTTCGATGAGTTTGATTCCATCGCGCCAAGTCGTGGTGCCAGTTTCGATACCCATGTAACAGAAAGGGTAGTAAGCCAGATACTGACCGAGTTAGATGGTATAGAAGAGTTAAAGGAAGTTGTTGTAATAGCGGCAACAAATAGAATGGATTTGATTGATAAAGCATTACTACGACCGGGTAGAATTGATCGTTTGATCTACATCCCCGCACCGGGCGAAGAAGGTAGGGTAGAGATATTTAAAATCCACTTGAAAGGAAAGCCACTGGCGGATGACGTTGATATAAGCGAGCTTGCAAAGCAGACAGAAGGCTATTCCGGTGCTGATATTGAGGCGATATGCAGGGAAGCGGCAATGCTCGCATTACGTGAGTTTATTAAACCGGGAATGGACAAGAGCGAGCTAAAAGCAGCAATGAAAGGACGTAAAATCCATAAAGAACACTTTCTGGCTACGATAGATAAAATCAAGCCCACCAGTGAAAAGTAAAAGATAAAAAAAGCGGAGGAAATAAAGCCTGATTTAGTATTGATGGATATTGTGTTAAAAGGTATGGATGGTATAGACGCGGCAGATGAGATTCGCAATCGTTTCGACATCCCTGTTGTTTTTCTTACTGCTCACACGGATGAGAAGACGATACAGCGAGCAAAATTAACTTTCCCTCTTGGCTATCTACTAAAACCGTTCGAAGGGCGATTGTTACATACTACCATTGAGATGGGCCTTTATAGACATAAGCTGGAGAAGGCATTAAGAGAGAATGAGGAACAATTAAGCTGTTTCATGGCGTCATCACCAGATGGCTTCTTCCTCTTCGACTCGGAATTAAATTGTATTAAGATAAATAATGCAACAGCGAGGGTCTTTGGTCTAAAAGAGGAGGAAGTAATGGGGGAGAATATTTCGGAAATTCTACCGGATCTTAAAGGTGGATACGACAAATATTTGGAAGTCATAAACTCTAATCTGTAACTGTGCTGAAACAGGATTAACCCTTGCGGCGACCGGCCCAATCATAGAATATACTCGGCGGCTCCGCATTATCTATCTGCGATTTACCACGTTCTGATAGCTTATAGTGCTTCACACCACTTTGTTCTATCATATCCACGAGCCCCATGTCTCGCAGTGCTCCGATGTTATCCGAGGGATCAATTCCCGTACTCCCGGAAATATCGGTAATGTCCGCGGTATTCGGATAAATCTTATGTAAATACATCACTATCTCCGTTTTCTTTCCACTCATTCTAAGCGCGGATAAAATTTCAGATTCCTGTTTTGGTTCCATTCTGATCACCTTGTACTTAAGAGCTTTTCCACTACCTCTTGTATGATTTTTACTGTGAACGGTTTCCATAGATATTCATCAGCTCCTGCTTCCATTGCCTCTTCCATCTGCTCAGGCGATCCTAATGCGCTTATGACAAGTATTAACGCATTGGGGTCGTATCTTTTTATCTCTCTGATTGCCTGAATGCCATCCACCTCATCCATCACCAGGTCCATAGTAACGAGGTCGGGCTTTTCTTCTTTATATTTGCTTATCGCTTCCCGGCCATTAACAGCAACGCCTACGATTTCATAGCTCTCTTCCAACATCATCGCTATCGTTTCCGACATATAGCGAGCATCTTCCACGACCAGTATCTTTTTCATTGCCCCTTTATTAAATAAAAACCTTTCTTTCAAAAAGAAATGATGTCTTTTATCTATAAATAAGATGTCGTTTTTGTTAATTTGACATTGTCAAGTCAAATAGCAACATGTTTTTGCTTTTTTGGCAGTGAGAAGGAGAAGTTAGACCCTTTCCCAAGTTCGCTTGTAGCCCATACCTTTCCTCCGTGCAGCCTTACATATTCCTTGACTATTGATAAACCCAGTCCAAGACCGCCCCTTCGGGTCAATGAGGTGTCCACCATGAAGAAGCGTTCAAAAACCCTGGGCATGTTCTCTTCGGAAATCCCAATTCCTGTATCTGCTATTGTAACAACTACATCCTCGCCTCTATCCGCAACCGTGATGTTTATCCTGCCTTTCTTTCCCGTATATTTGACTGCATTCGATGCAAGATTACCGAAAATCGCCGCTATCTTCCGTTCATCAGCTTCGATTTGTAGCCTTTCCGAAACATCTATGCAGATGGCCTGTTTTTTAGCATCAGCCAGCGGTTTCAGGGACTCGAGCGCATTTGTTACTATTTCTGGTATCGAGACGGATTCCAGCGTCAGTTTTACCTTTCCCGCATCAATGCGTGTGACTTCTAACACTTGATTTATTAACCACTCTAGTTGCTCGGCACTCTTCTTAATAATATGAACAGACCGTTTCTGTTTAGCGGTGAAGTCTCCTTGCTCTAACAAGCTAACATTTGCTATAATAGGGGCCAAAGGTGATCGCATCTCATGGTATGCAACGTTAAGGAAATTTGTCTTCATTTTGTCCAGTTCCTTCAGTTTTTCATAGGTTTGGCGCAGTTTTTCCTCCATCTTGTACTTGTAAAGAGCCATCTCAATGGCAGTATGTAATTCCCGTTCCTCAAACGGTTTGACAATATAGCCGAAAGGCTCAGTTAATTTCGCTCGTTGCAATATATTTTCCTCGGTATGAGCGGTAAGAAATACAACAGGAATATTGAAGCGAGTGCAAATTTGTCCTGCTGCATCTATGCCATCCATCCCACCTTTTAATATAATATCCATAAGCACTAAATCCGGCTGAATTTCCGCTGCCTTCTTTATTGCCTCCTCACCGGAAAGAGCAATAGCAGGAACAATATAGCCCATATCCTTCAATCTGTTTCCTATGTCCTTAGCGATAATGCCTTCATCCTCAACCACCAGTATCTTTGTTTTTGCCATCTATTACACTCCAGCCTTTTGTTTCGGCTTCTCAAATACGATCTTAAATGCAGTTCCTTCGCTTCTATCCAGTTCTATTGTGCCTTTAAGCTGTTTTACCAAGGCAACTACCACTTGTAAACCCAGAGACTCGGTGTTTCTGAAATCCAAATCTTCCAGGAGACCTATACCATTATCACTAACAATCAAAGTGAAAGTATCGTCTTTACTCGCGTACAACTTGATCCGAATCTCCCCTTCCTGGCCATCGGGAAAAGCATACTTCAAAGAATTTGAAATAAGCTCGTTGATAATCAAACCACAGGGGATTGCGGTATTAATGTCCAGTGGAACATCTTTTATATCTGCCACTAATTTAATGGCTGACGAACTAACACTATATATATAGAATAAATGACTTCCCATGTTTTCGATATATTCAGCGAAATCAATACTTGCCAGGTCCTTAGATTGATATAATTTATCGTGAATGAGCGCCATTGATTTTATACGATTCTGACTATCCTTGAATATCTCCAAATCGTGCTTATCCTTGACATGTTTGGATTGGAGATTGAGAAGGCTTATAATTACCTGCATGTTGTCGGTTCTACCATATCGGTTAATAAGCAATGTAG
>CAZOEM010000027.1:4850-14500 GCA_964578735.1 uncultured Halobacteria archaeon
CCTCTTTTTCCCTGAGGGATGCTGTGATTTGTTCCTCCGCACGCTTGCGCTCGGTGATGTCCTCACCTGAAAACAAAACTCCGACTGTATGACTGTTTTTGTCTCTAATCACCGTGTTGTGAAACACAATTAATCTTTCCTCTCCATCCTTCGTTGATAATGTATTCTCATAGTATTCAACTGGCTCAATATCTCCCGCCATCAGTTTGCCAAAGATGCCTTTTATTTCGCCCCGTATTTTTTGGGGGACTAGGGTGTCAAACCAGTTCCTACCGATAAGTTCTTCCTCTTTATAACCCAGTATTTCACAGCCCTTCTTGTTAATCAGACTTATCATTTCATCGGCATTTAGTATCGCCAGCATCACCCCAGCTATATTCAGATATTCTTCTGCCCGTTCTTTTTCTCTTCTCAAATATTCGGTGGTTTTCGCTAATTCCGCGGTTCGTTCTTCCACCCGCATTTCCAGTTCGTCATGTCCCTTTTGCAGTTTATTCTTAGCACGATTAAGTTCAGCCGATTGCGCACCCAGCCTTGCAATAACTCCCTCTATCTGAAACAATAAACTCGAATAATTCCTAACCTTCTCTTCTTCCACCACGCGCATTCTCTTCGCTTCTTTTACCAGCAGTTCTTGGTCTACGTTTATCTCTTCAGCTATTCGCCTGATTTCGGTTAATTGCTCCTCGGAGAAACTCTGTGGTATGAATTGACCGGCAAACATAGTTCCTTTGTGCTCGCCATTGATGATAATCGGGGCGACAAAATGAGCACAATGAGCGAAGCAATACATGATTGTCGGCTTTTTTAACGCGGGTGCCCTCTCACTCATCTCTTTAAACGATAGAAAACAGCGCCGTTTCCCTTCTTCCGTTGATTGTATCAAGGAACAAAACCCAGTTGGATAACTGAAACGAGTTAAGGGCTCACCGTCAGGCGAAGAGATAACAGAAGAAATGCCGACTGTTTTTGCAATACTGTCCTGAATAGTCTGAAGCTCATTAAGGCCTATGAGTTCCGGCAGCGATAACGATTTACCCATTTTTGTATTTTTCTCGTTTTTATAATCACAAGATTACACGGATTTTCACACGATTTTCCTTTTTGCCCCCGTACTCTTTTTACTAAAAGAGAGCTCTTTTTGGAGCTGTTTCTCATATTTCGCCACTTCTTCTTTCTTCTTTACTTCTACCACCTCAATATCCTTTGGAAGCATAGAGACCACATTATGCAACGCACCAAGAAAAACTATGCCGGTCTCGCCTTCTTTTAGCGTTTCGTCTATCCTTTTTACTATATATTCATCCCTTTGCCTCAGTAATCGCTCTTTATACAGGGTATACTTTATATACTGTAATAACCGCTTTATAAACGACTTAGTTTGTGCCATTTTGACGACAAAGTCTCGTTCCTTCTTTACTATATTTATATCCTCTGTCTTCATTATGGTTGCACCGCTCTCGACCAGATTATAGACCAGGAGATAGTTTTTACTGCCGCTATCCGCAGCCACTTTTACTATCTTCATACCTAACTCGCCGTCTGCAACCAGCCCATCCTGGTATATCATGAAGCCTTTAACATCTAAGGAATGGAAATAGTCAGATAGGGAATCCCAGAAATCAGAGATTGCCTTTTTATGCCGTTCCCACTTCTCCGCTCCATACTGCTCAATAATCCTTTTCTCTATCTCAGAAGCTACGCTACCGAAATCCGCACTCGTGTGTATTATAGGAACGTAAATCACTTTTTTCATTTATCTTATCTTTTAATAATAAAAAGATATAAAGTAACTTATAACATTTAGAGATGCTAAACATGTCAGAAAAGTTTATAGATTATAGGCAAATGTGCGAGTTCCTGATTTATATTAGGATGAAGTTGTAAGGTTGCCAGGGTCCGCTCAAGCGTACTTCAAAACAGTCGTCTATTACCTTCAATACGCCCTTTAGTTCATCCAGTTTATCATCGTGTATAAGACATGACAAACTCATTATCAGTTGCTTCTCAGGCATTAACGTACCCGTAATTTCATTACTTTTTATCTTAGCGGCGCACTTGCTTATTTGTGCATAAACACTTTTGCAGACGGAATCCACTTTCTGCTCCAATTCTACCCTCAAAACCCGTTGCCCTAACACGTATGCCTTTCCTGAGTTCAAGTCCTTTAACCGCATAAATTCGTCACTTTCGCACTTAATTCTATCTATCAAGACATCACGAGCCATAAACACCTGTACTTCAAACTCTGCCTTGTCCATGACTTCATTTAGCGTATTCTTTATCTTTACGTAGTCCCTCTTTAGCCATGCTATAACCGCCTCTTCGTTGCCTTCTAATATCCTATTCGGGTTAAACGGAATAACAGAGCCAAATTTATCGGTCGCCATATCAATAATATACTGATGAGAAATGGCAAGCTCTACCATATCTTCTTTAGCATCAGAATTTGAGGGTTGAGGACTGCTTTCACACCTAAGCTTATGCACAACGGCACCAATGTCCCGGAAAGGAACAGTAAAAACCGCGTTGTCTGTTATTCCGATATACCCGAAACTCGTTTCTATTCCGTCATTTATCATGCAATAGATATATATGCCTTCTTCCATTTTTCTCTCTCGTTGTATATAAAGTATAACTTCTACCCATAAATTTAATTTAGGACACAGATTTACACGGATTCACACAGAAAACTATTTCCTCAAAGTATCAAATGCCATCCATTTTTGCATTCTCACAACTAAACCTTATATCTAAAATCCTGATTATCTGCGTTCATCTGCGTCCGATTATCAAAAATTATTCTTTCTTGAAGAGCGGTTTTTATACGAAAGAATAAGCAGGCCAGGGTCCTGTGAACCGAACGGAGAAAGCACCGGAGTTGTCTATCTGCTCTAATTCAGCCCCAAGCGCTTTATACTTATCCTCTGCCATAAGACAGGATAGGTTCATAATCATCTGCATATCCGTCTCATCCGTCCTCTTCGTCTTCTCCACCTTTATATCGTCAACGTGCTTCTTTATTCGTGCATAGAACTCCTTGAAATGAGTGTCCATTCTCGATTCCATCTCTTCCTTTATTGCAGATTCAAGCTTCTGCCTGTACATATATGCAGCTCCGGGACCTTTTGTGTTCAGCTCTTCTTTTATCACCTTTACCGCTTCGTTCTCTTCTATAATCTTCTCGCTCATCACAGAGGTGATATAATATATTTGCACGCCATATTCCTTTTTACCTCTTATTTTAGCCTGCTTTTCCATTAGACTATCGCGCTCTTCCAAAATCCAGTTCTCCAATGCTACCTCGGCATTTGCATTATCGCCCGGTTTTATTATCATGTCGAAACTAAAAGGTATTACCGTACCGAATTTAGCCCCGGCAACGTCTAAAACATTTTGATGCGTTTTTACCCAACCTTTCACGACTTCTTCATCATCGCTATTATAAGGTTCCAGAGGGCAATTATGAACGATAGCAGAAAGCCCGTTATAAGGGATTGTATACACTGCATTTCCTTCTATCCCTATCTCTCCAAGTTCTGTTTGCGCATTGGAATCCGCTATGCCATACAGATAGAGCCCTTGCTCTGGATCACCTCCAACTTCCATTTCTCTCGCCATTGGCGGTTCAATTTCACTTTCCGCATCTCCGGATTCACTTGCAGCTACCACTACTTCTTCTTCAGCCATAGCCGTCTGAGGCTGAGAAGCTACTCGCTCTTCACCTTCAACATTATATCCACATTCAAATGCCGCACTTTCTAACTCTTTTGATATTGATTCTCTTACCGTGGACCTTAACCCTGGAAAAAGCTCCGCCCTTACAATCTCTCTTATCTCTCCATTCGCTTCTTTCACTATCGCTTCTATTTCTTCTCTTACTATTTCCAATATTATTCCACGGACCTTTTCGCTCATTTTTCGTTGTATATAAAGTATAACTTCTACCTATAAATTTAATTTAGGACGCAGATTTAGGGAACTCACAAATAATAATTTACCCGAACTGTATCATTTTCCAAGGATTTTTAAGACACAGATTAACGCTGATTAACACAGATTTAAAGTAGTGCAATAATTGATTTTTTAATTTTGATTCAACCCGTAAAAACTTAATAATTAGGACACTAGCATCTGTGTAAATCTGTGAAATCTGCGTCAGGTCCTTAAAAAATATAGTGATTTATCACCGCGGAGAGCGCCGAGTACGCAGAGTTTTAAGACTGTTCTGTTCCAACCATTGCTTAGGTTTTCTGGTGCCTCTGCGTTCTCTGTGTGCTCTGCTCTGCGGTGAAATTTAAGGACATCCGTGCCGCTTGCTTGCGCTTAGTTAGTGTATTATCGGCTTTACGAATGTCGGTTTTACTAATGTCGGCTTCTTAAATCTTACCTGAGGTGGCACAGGAACAAAGATGCGATACTCGCCTCCATAAAAGAACACCTCCACCTCTTTCCCTATCCATGCATCTAGGTTTCCTAATATGTCATATCTTTTTACGTCCTCTGAGAACTTGTAGTGCTGGAGGAACCGTTTGACAATCCGCCTTCTATTACGATTGATGCTACTTTGTGCATTACGCTCTAAAGTCCCATCGTATTTAAGAAGCGCATTAAATGTTTCGGTTACCTTCTTACCTCTTTCTTCGCCCTCTAAGATCGCTGCGGTCACAACGATTATATCGGTATCACCACGGAGGAGTCCTGGTCCTTCTTCCCACAAATCGCTTATTTCCTGGCATCTATCATATTTTCCTACGAAATAGCCCTTATCCGTATAGACGTTTACATTCTCTATCCTCGCTTTATACTTCTCAATATCAACTTTAGTTTTTTCCATTTACTTTTATCACCTCCTAAACATTCTATCACTAAGCTAAGCATTCAAAACCTCTTTTCCTTTTCTGGTCAATTCATAGCCTGGCATGATCCAGCTTAGGTATCCTCTAGCCCATAAACCCTTCAGAATGGCCCCGACATTGTCCTCTCTTACGCCTTTACACTTTGTTTGACCTCTTCTGAGCACATCGTTAGATAATACTTTGCTCATTCTTCGCTTGTCTTTTAACTCAGAGATAACTTCTAGAACTCCCATCTCGGCTTCACTCAGGTATTTCGAACCCGGCTTTTCTAGTACTTCTCTTCCCTTTGCCCGTTTTACTTCAGAATATCGCTCTATTGTAGTCCTTTCCCTCTCGTTTGCACCTCCGAACATCCTCTTGCTTATGTTTTCGACATCACCGTGAAACGCTTTTGCATACCTGTCAGCATCTTCTCGAAAAGTATCACTTTGAAATCTTTTCCGATAGCTCGCAATGTCGTTCCTCATCTCATTTGCATCGCCACGATTGTCACCACCAAACTGCCTTTGTATGCTCCTTTGCCACCATTCTTTTCTTTTCTCTGGCAAATCCGTTTCTTCTATCTCAGGTTCGATATATTCTTCGCCTAATATCTCAGCAAGCACTTTCTTTGCTACTTCTGGCTGTTTACATCGTAACAGGACAATACTCTTTCCGTTTTCGTCCTTGCTCCTATCTACGTCTAACATAACATAACATGACAGGGCAACCTACCACGCAATTCCCCTGCTATTTTCTTATATAGCGATGCGTCCAAAGTCCGAAATACAGCTGGTTTTGGTTTCATTATTCTTCTTTTTTCATTTTAACCTCCTTTTTTAATTTCACCTCAAGGATATTGTTCTTGTACGTTTTATCCGTTATTTTAGCGTGTTCCGGGAGCAGCACTTCCTTGTTATAGCGCCGGTTTTTAGCATTTACCGATATTTTAAGCACCGTTTTCACTTCCAATAAAATGTCTGACTCTTCAACACCTGGCAATTCCGTTACAACAGATAAATAATCCCCTCTATCAGAAACGTCAATAAGTGGTTCTCTTTCATGTTCTGGTTTTGGAGCTGCGATGTCTTGATATCGTAGTTCACCTACGGCTTCTTTAATCGCTCTTTTCGCTTTTTCCGGTTCTTCACTCCATAGCTCAATCATCCATTGCCCCTCTCTTTTCTTCCTCTGGATTTCTATCGTGGTTTCCATCTCTACCTGCTTACTTGCTAAAGCTCCTACTATCTTCCTATACAACTCGGCATCCAATTCCTGGACTATGCTTCCCTGCTCCATCATTTTTTTACTTACCATCTCTGTTACTTGCCCGCAGCTTTCACGTCAAGTTCAAATCGCGCGAATATTCACTCAGATGCTCCTTAAGATCCGCTTCTGCGACCAGTTCATCGAAATCGACCATCCGCGAGAACTCATGGCTTTCGTATGGCTCGCCCTCTTTAATTTTCATTATTTCCACGGCATCCGGACTTCCACTCTCCTCAAAGTTCAGTAATTTGGTGAGGAGCAGGTTTTCTCTCTGACGGTAGGTTGGGTTACCATTCCTAATAAGAAAAACGAGTTCTCGTTGACCTTTCTCTGCGGGCAAGAAGCCCGCGCTATTTGATAGTTCCCGCCTATTCCTATGCCCACCCATGATCCCCCTAACCACTTAGCCGTTTCTTCGCCCCTGCGTGATGCGGTAATCAATACCCCGGGCATCACTTGAAGCTCATGTTCTGCATTCATCAGCACGTCCCATGCACTTCGCTTGAAGAAGCTGCTCGTTCTAAGGATATTTATCGCATCTCCGCAACCATGAACGTACGTTCGATATACCGATTCGTCTCCCCTGTACCAATAATAATATTCTTTCTTATACATGGCTATTTATTTCACCTCTTTTTCTCGTTTGGTCCGGAATATGCATTTATGTACTCAGATGTCTCCGCACGTAGTTTTATCTGAGCATCTATCTCCGCGATATAATCACTACTCATGTTAATATTAAAACTTGGTTGGTTAATCTTTATTTCGGTTATATCTCGATTTGATATAACCCATACTTTTTATTCCTGTAAATTCCCTTATAAATTTACTAATAGACTCGTTTTAGATTTAGGAAACATTCATGGTTGAAAGAGCATCTTATGTCTTGAGCACGGAGGACGGAGAAGAATACGGTAATTATGGGAAACAGTTATCCAAGCCTGGGAGATGTAAACTCTGCGGCGCGACAGTATTAAGACTTTATGACGATGGAATTTGTTTCATGTGTAAAATCAACAGAACTGCTGATAGCGCTTTTAAGGTTATCCCGCCACCAAAGTCAACACTATTCAAGAGCAAAAGGAAAAGATGATGAAAGTCTATCGATACCGATTAACACGGATTAACGCAGATAAAAAAAATAGCGGATATATATGATAGAAACGCAAAATGGCGATGAAGAGCAAAAAAGATAGATATACCATCAAAGCAGAACACACAAAAGAGCAAAAGTTAAGAACAATGCCACAAATGCGGGTAGGTGAGCAAAAGCTGAGCACGATGCCACAACTGACTGATACCGCGCAAAGGCAAATGTCTGAACACACGCAGGTAGAACCGGAATCAGGGAAAGATGAAGAAGTCCTATTGCGGGATCGGGCGAGCTATTCTAAATCGCGGGGTGGACCCTGGAAGGTCGGGTCGCTATGTCTCAGTAACAAGCGATTGGTATTTTATCAGCATAGCAAATTGGTATTCCAAATTGCCGTCACGAATATACTGGATGTTGGTGTAAGACAGGGACGATTTGTGTTAGACATAAAAAAACCGCTCCTTTTCTTACTCTACAAATCGCCGGTTGATACTGCTTTAATATCAGAGCGTGAAAAAACATTCCATGCCCTGTTCGCAATGAATGAACCTGCGCTGTGGGAGGATGAGATTCGTAAAGCAGTTGTTTTTGGTAGGATGAAGGAGTAATTGCTCAAAATCTTGTGGATTATAAAAACTTTACTTTTTATACTAAGCAACAATAATAGATATACAGGAGGAGCAGAGATAAAGAAGATGACGAAAACAATTGAGGTTGTTTATGAGAATGGAGTGTTTAAGCCTTTGAGAAAAGTGGAATTAAAGTTGAAGGAAGGTGAAGAAAGGGAAATCCGCATAGAAGATGAAGAAGCCGTAACCAGAAAGATTAAAACCTCTTTAAGGGAATACAATGACTTCTTGCCCCGGGACTTCAATTTTACACTAGAAAAACTCAGGACTGATTCAAAAGATAGATTCAAAAGGTTGCGCATAATTCCATGAAGGTATCATTGGATACGAGCATCATTATAGAGATAGAGAGGAAAAAAGAGGAAACAATAGAACTTATTGAAAAACTGCTGAAAACACATGAAATTTTTATAAGTGCGGTTGTTCAGTCTGAGATTTTCACAGGAACCTATTTGAGGAAGGATTATAAGAAGGCAACTCAAAAGGCGAAGAGGTTATTCTCAAATTTCGAAATCGTTCCCTTAAACACGGAAATAGCCGAGATAATGGGTCAAATAAATGCTTTTCTAATTACAGATGGCTCGATAATAGAATACCAAGATGTGGCTATTGCCGCAACCTTTCTTTATAAAAGTGGGGATTATCTGCTTACGGGGAACAAAAAGCATTTTACGAGGATTCCAGAACTGAAGGATAAAACTCTCACACCGGACGAAGCAGGTAGGATGGTTTAATCAACTTTTATCTTATCTCTTACCTTATAGTCGAAGTATCCACAAAAGTAGATTCTGTTTCATGTGTAAAATCAACAGAACTGCTGATAGCGCTTCTAAGGTTATCCCGCCACCAAAGTCAACTCTATTTAAGAGCAAAAAAGATATATCTACCATCAAAGCAGAGCAGGTAGAACAAGAATCAGGCAAAGATGAAGAAGTCCTATTGCGGGACCGGGCGAGCTATTCTAAATCGCGAGGCGGACCCTGGAAGGTTGGGTCGCTATGTCTCAGTAACAAGCGATTGGTCTTTTATCAGCATAGCAAATTGGTATTCCAAATCGCCGTCACGAATATACTGGATGTTGGTGTAAGGCAGGGGCGATATGTGTTAGGGATAAAAAAACCGCTCCTTTTCTTATTCTACAAATCGCCGGTTTATACTGCTTTAATATCAGAGCGGGAAAAAATATTCCATGCCCTGTTCGCAATGAATGAACCGGCGCTGTGGGAGGATGAGATTCGTAAAGCAGTTGTTTTTGGTAGGATGAATGAGGAGTAAAGAAATCGGAAAAACCACGTGATTCCACAAGATTAACACAACACTTTAATTTTCTTTTTTACAAAAAGAAAATTTAGCCTGTGCTAAAAGAAAAACACAAATGTTCTTTTGGTAAAGCTTTTCTTTTTAAGAAAAGGTTTGTGTAAATCTGTGTAATCTCGTGGTGTGTTGACAAGAAGTTGCATCGCGGATTGCCCTTGCGGCTACCCCATCCATTCGGGGTAATACTACTGCGGAACACGCCGGGGGTAACGCTTGCGTGGTAAGCTCGCAGGACAACGTGGAAAATCCGAGAACCCAGCTCAGATCAACTGCCAGGATAAGAACGCTATTTGTTGACAAGAAGTTGCATCACAGATTGCCTAACCGGCTACCCCCGCCATTCGGGGTAATCCTACCGCGGAATGCGCGGATGGCAACGCCCACGTAGTAAGCCCGCGGAACAACGTGGAAAATCTGAAAGTCCGGTTTAGATCAACTGCAAGGATAAAAAAAAAAACACCATGAAGAGCGTAAAGCGAACCATTGTAAGAGTCGTCACTTATA
>CAZOEM010000028.1:0-3459 GCA_964578735.1 uncultured Halobacteria archaeon
ATAGCTATTAAACGCTCCAACGCCATATCCATTCTTATTCCGGCGAGGGTGCAGAGAATAGCACAGATGAAAAGCATAGGTATGCTTTCTACAAAAATACGCTTCACCACTGCATCGTTTGTCCTCAGACCTTTTAAGATACATAAAACCGCCACTACGATGAATGTAATTGATAACAGTGTAACAGGAGATAACCAGCCCATAAATGCGATATTGAGTGAGTTCAAATTTAACAATACAACTGCAGCCAGGTACAAAGAGGGTATGGTCACCATGTCACCGGCGGATGTGATTATCGGTGAGGACATGTTATCCAAATCCCAGTTCCTATTATAGCCGGTAATAGAGACGAGAATCGCAATGCCAAGCAAAATGATTCCGGAGATTATGCCGCCGAGTACCGAAATGAGAATAAAGCCTTGTATAGGTATACAGGTGATTCCAAACGCATCTGCTATTATCTTCGCCAATGCGCCAAGGATAACAGAAAGGATAAGCGTAAGTAGCAAAGAAGTATAAGCATTTTGATATAACACACCACCCTTTCTCAGCGTTGGAGAGAAAAGACCCAGATGCATTGAAGTTCCCAATCGCGATACTAGCGCACTGTATACATTACCACGCATGGCAATTGCAGGTGGTATGAGTATCAAGAGACCGGGGAGCAGTTGCAGCATGCCCGTCATCAAACTCAATCCAATTCCAGCCAGGAGACCAGTAAAAGAGCAGAATAGCAGTGAAAAAGGCGCTTGTCTAAATAAATCAGAGAAGTTGTGAAAAAAAGATCTGACCTGGCTGAGGGGAGCTATCGGGATATGAACAGCAACAAGAGCTGAGCAAAAGCTGCTGGGCTTCGCTTCCTTTTGCTCTTTTTGCATTTCCATACCCCCTTTTAGCTCTGCCATCGTTCTTATGCTTGCCAATACTAATGCCCGTGTTTAAACCCTTACCCATACTATCCGGTGGCTCAGTATCTGTTTCGCATTCCGTATCTTGCATGTGCCTCATTCCCTTTTCTTATGTTTATGTTATCCCTTTCATTTATAAATATAACTTAATAACAATGTCGCCAGAAGAAGATAAACTGGATGAGATACGGAAGAGGATAGATGAAATAGACGCTGCTATTGTTGATTTACTTTCCAAAAGGATGGCATATGCGAAGCAGGTAAAGGATGTGAAAGTGCGAATGAATATGCCTATTAAGGACGGACGAAGGGAAGAAATGGTAATAGAGAACTGGTGTGAGCATGCAAGAATGAATAGAAGAGGCGGTGAGTATGATTTGAGTGAAGAGATGATGAAAAAGATGGCTGCACTTATAATCGCATATACAGTTAATAATGAGTTGCTAGCTAATGTCTCAGATATGAGCGTGTGACTGAGAACATGGAACTCAGAGTGAGGACGGCGAAAGGATTTGAGGTAAAAATGAGGGACTTTGAAGTTGCTGATATCAGAAGAGTGATGGAAATAGAGGTGGATTCTTCTCTGGATGGCGATGTGGGATTGTATCTGGAGTTACATGATGAATGGCCGGAGGGGTTCTTAGTTGCAGAGAGAGAAGGGCATGTAGTGGGGTTCATAGTTATGATTTTAACGCCGGAAGGCGAAGGGCGTGTATTCTCACTCGCTGTCGATTCCCGATTCCGAGGGTGGGGTGTTGGGCGCGTGTTATTAAAGGCCGCTTTTGGCCTGCTGAGGAAACGGAAAATAGGGTATGTTGAGTTGGAGGTCAGAGTAAGCAATTCGATAGCTATGGGGTTATATAATCGTATGGGCTTTATGGAGGTCGGATTTTTCCCTTACTATTACAAAGATGGTGAAGGTGCAATACTAATGAAGAAGGTTTTGTAATAGGTATACCTAAAGTCTATTTAGCACCACCTTTATCAATCCCACTGGTCCTGTCATCATCATGTCGCCACCGGGAGCGGAGAAGATACCAAGCCCTTTCATCTTCGCCCTCTGCGGGCCGGTCAAGGAGGTTATAGCGGGTTTATTCCCTCTTACTACTAAAGCACCATGCCCACCATCATCAAAAACCTCTTTGTTGGTTATAGTGCCGTCAGACAGTTTTTTTATGTAGTAATCGAGCTTTTGTTTGTCAAGCATGCGTGTATGGTGCTCAAAGACACCCACTATACTGTTTCCGACCAGGGACATCGCAATAGTATGTGCATTACCGACATTTATGCAGATAGCACTCGCCTTCTCTTTTATCCGTTCGTCTTCAAGCGAACCCAAAACTGCTGCAGGTCCCGTGTCCATCAAGAGGATGTGTCCATCATACCATCTTTTCACCGAGTGCAATAGCGAGTGCATCCTACTGAGATTCTCCGGTACCGTATCGAAATAGCCAAAGGCATCTAGTCCGCCACCTACCTTCTCCTCGATCAAATGGAACCTATTTTCTCTATCTGTAACTCCGTTTGGTGCGACGCCGTGGTCCTGAACTGCTATTGCGATAAAATCAAATGCCGTTTCAATACCGGAAGAAGAAAGGAAAGGCAAAAGCTGGCGATTTATATCAGAAATAAATATATGCTTCGCATTTCCTCCTATTCGTTCTACCTCATCATCCATTATAATCTCGATCCCATAGCTTTTTACTATTTCCAGGTCGTCTCTGATTGTTCTTGCCGCCGTTTCGGTCATATAAACCTTGTGTTCCCGGACATGCTCGAGTACAGCACGAGTGAAGGGACCTCCGCCCATGATGTCACCCGCGATAACTAAATCCCCTTTTGAGTTATGCACTTTTGCAGCGAATAAACGAGTGGGCGAAGGTAAAACGAGCTTGTATGCGTTATCAAAGCCGTCCTTATCGTCATAGACCATTATATCCTGTGTCCCTGCTCCTACATCTATCGCAAGTATTCTCATAACGCTTCGTAAAAACTTTTTCTTAAATTATTGTAATAAATATCATCATTGATAAATAAAATAAAGGATAAAAGTGGAAAATGGATGATGAGGAATACAACATAGAATACTTCAAAGAGAAAGAATTAATAAGGAAGAAATGCGAGAACTGTGGCACGTACTACTGGACTCGTGACAAAGATAGGAAGACATGTGGCGATGCACCATGTGATATTTATTCTTTTATCGGGGAGCCGATATTCAAAGAGAGAACTGTAGAGCAGATACGAGAATCCTTCCTCTCCTTCTTTGAATCACACGGGCACAAGAGGCTGAAACGGTACCCTGTTGTCGCTCGTTGGCGAGATGACATCTATCTGAACATCGCTTCCATCTCCAATTTTCAACCTTTTGTTACCGCAGGCAAAGTACCACCACCTGCAAATCCGCTCGTCATTTCTCAGCCTTGCATAAGACTTGAGGACCTTGAATCTATTGGGAAAACCGGTCGCCACCTGACTGCATTCGAGATGATGGGTCATCATGCGTTTAATAAGAGGGGAGAGGGGAGACGAGAGAGGGGAGAGAGGAGAG
>CAZOEM010000028.1:3559-14424 GCA_964578735.1 uncultured Halobacteria archaeon
GGGAGACGAGAGAAGGGCGAGGGGAGACGAGAGAAGGGCGAGGGGAGACGAGAGAAGGGCGAGGGGAGACGAGAGAGGGGAGAGAGGAGAGGGGAGACGAGAGAAGGGAGAGCGGGGAGATATACTGGAAGAACGATACCGTGAGGTATTGTGATGAGTATCTGATGCAACTTGGTGTGAATATGGACGGCGTAACCTATAAGGAAGCGCCGTGGGTGGGCGGCGGAAATGCGGGACCCTGCCTTGAGGTCATAACGAGCGGTTTGGAGCTCGCTACACTCGTCTTCATGGACCTTAAACTTTCTCCTCTGGGCCAAATAGACATTAAAGGACAACGGTATGACAAAATGGACACTTACATCGTTGATACTGGCTACGGCCTGGAGCGATTTGTATGGGCTTCTAAAGGCACGCCCACCATCTATGATGCCATATTCCCGGATATGATAAAGGAGCTGATAAACGCTGCGGGGATTGTGCACCCTTTAGAGACGCATTATGAGATAATCATGCAGAATGCTCGCTTATCCGGTGCTATGAGCAGGCGCGAAATAGCAAAGAGGTTTGGGATTTCTCCGGAAGAGCTCAAGAATATTCTGGGGCCGATAGAGTCGGTATATGCCGTTTCCGACCATACAAAATGCCTTGCTTTTATGCTCGCAGATGGCATTGTGCCCTCAAATGCGAAAGAGGGCTACCTGGCAAGGTTGGTCTTGAGGAGAGCGTTTCGGATGTTGAAATCACTGGACATAGCGATACCATTAGAGGAACTGGTGCTCAAGCAGATAAAAACGCTCAAAAATTCGTTCCCGGAATTGGAAGAGTCCGTAGATAGAATAGTCGAAATAGTCGCGCTGGAGAAGCGCCGATATGATGATACACTTTTAAAAGGCGGACGAATCGTGAAGCAGCTTGCAAAGCAATCGAAATTAAAAGCGCAGAAAATAGACCTTGATAAACTAATTAATCTATATGATACTCATGGTCTACCGCCGGAGTTTGTGTCTGAAGTGGTATCAACCCAGGGCGTTGCGGTCGACATACCCGAAAACTTTTATTCCCTGGTTGCGAGTATGCACGGCGAGGAACAGAAGACGGCGCAGGAACCCCTTTTAGACGGTCTGAAAGAGAAAACGGAATCAATTCCGGCGACAATAAAATTGTATTACGAGGAGCCGTCTGCGTTAGAGTTCGATGCTGTTGTTTTGGATACATTTGATGATTTTCTCATATTAGACAAGACGCTCTTCTTCCCCGAAGGTGGTGGTCAGCCTGCAGATACGGGCTTCTTGACGTTAGAAGGGGCGAGCAGGACATTGAAAGTGCAGGATGTGCAGGAAGTAGAAGGCGTTATTCTTCATCAAATCGAAAATGGTAGCGGGATAAGCAAAGGCTCTGTGGTATCCGGTCACGTAGAGAGAGCGCGGCGAATCGCACATACAAGGCACCATTCTGCAACGCATATTGTCGTTTGCGCTGCGAGAAAGGTGCTGGGTAGTCATGTCTGGCAAGCAGGAGCGCAGAAAGGCGAGAAGAGGGCGAGAATTGACATCACCCATTTCAAACGAATCTCCGATGCTGAGCGAAAAGAGATAGAGCTACTTGCAAACCGGATGGTTATGGAAGACAAGGAAATACAAGCTCATTTTGAGGATCGGAAGGAAGCGGAACAGAAATACAAGTTCGGTATTTATCAGGGTGGCGTTCCCCCGGGTAAGGAGATAAGAATAGTGCGGATAGGCGAGGATGAAGATGTGCAGGCATGTGCGGGCACCCACTGCTCGAAGACGGGCGAGGTCGGACCGATAAAGATATTGCGCACTGAGCGGATACAGGATGGTATAGTGCGGATAGAGTATTCAGCAGGTGAAGCTGCTGTTGTGGCGGTGCAAGCGCAGGAAGAGCTGATAAAAGTGGCCGCAGCCACGCTAAAAGTGCCTCCTGAGAAGCTACCCCAGACGGTTGAGCGGTTCTTCGAGGAGTGGAAACAGTTGAAGAAGGAGAACGAGCGATTGCGGGGTGAGCTTGCGAGGCAGGAACCCGAACGATTGAGGGGACTAGTAAAAAGCTCAAGTGGTGTAGATTATATTTGTGAGGCCTTATTACCAACGGTAAGTGCAAAAGAGTTGAGGAACATTTCATCACATTTGGAAGGAGAAGATTATCCCACTATGCTTATTGGCCGCTCTCCGGTTGATTCTAAAGTACATGTCATTGCCACAGTTCCAGCTAATTTGAGTGGCAGGATTAACGCTGCTGACTTGGTAAAACCTGTTGCCGAGATGCTTGGAGGTAGTAGTGGAGGAACGGCGATGTTCGCACAGGGCGGCGGTGATAAGCTGGAGTTGGTGGAAAAAGCCTGCGAAGAGGGGTCACGAGTTATAGAAGAGAAATTACAGAAAAAACAGTGACATATCTAATTAACTGGATAGTTTTTTATAGAATGGCGAATAATAAGGGGTTAAATGGAAGAAAACACAACTTTAGAGCTGGGGAAGGGGCTTGCGGAGCGTCTCTTCACCCTTGCAGAGCGAGAAGGAATGAGCGTTGAAGATATTTTAAGCCGAGCTCTTGAGCTTTACACGAGAAAGCCAAGCAGTGCGGCTGAAGTTCTTGAGTTCGTAAAACTGCAGACAATTAGAAAACCAAAACTTTTGAAGAGCCCTCTTGAGGTCTTTAGGGCTGGTTACAAGGAAGAAGGATTACTATGAGAAAACTCGCTCACTTGAAAGCCGTTAATGCCATCTCCTTCTGTGACAATGCCACGCTTGCCGCTGCAAACCTCCGGAGCTGCAAGGCGCTTTTCACAAGAGAAAAGGAAATTGTTGCAAAGGCAATGCGGTTAACCGGTCCGGAGATTATGTTCCTTGAAGAACTCTAAAACAGTCGAAGATAAGTTTAGTACGAGCTATCATTTCTTTATGTTCCGCACTAAATTTTTCAATTCGCAGAACATAGCTGGGTTAGACAAAAGCTGTGAGAGTGGAGAAGCCCACTCACTTCAAACCTTCTGTACCAAGACATCTAAAGGATGAGATAAAAGCATCGGAGTTAGTAAAACGCGTATGTTCAATGCTTGGCGGCAGTGGTAGTGGTAAACCGGAAATCGCTCAGGGCGGTGGAACGAAGATAGAAAAGGTGGAAGAGGCAATGGAAGCGGGGATAACGCTAATCCAAGACCTACGAATGTGAGCATTACAAAGAAAAAAAGAGGCTTTTTTTTCAAGCGCCTTCTAAGCATTCCTTCTGTTCTGTTATGGTCCTATAACTGTAACCTCGGAATCAACCCATTTCGATTCTATTGGTTCTACATCGGAATTGCATATAACCCCCTGGATGTCAATAGCGCTTTTGTCTCCCACCGTTCCAACGACTCTAAACTCAATCTTTGCTAGTTCCGCATCTCCGCTAATTGGTAAGCCCGAAGGATCGGAGAAAGCAGAGACTTTCACTGTGCCTAGTTTTTGTGAGTTATACCAATGAGACCAATCTGAAACGCCAGACCCTCTTTCAACGTTTGTTAATTCTACAACGTAAGGGTCGTATGTTAGTTTGAACATAAGTATTGCGAGGTCACTGACATCGCTTATGCTTACAGTTGTGGTGAAGTTTTTGCCTTCTGATGCCGTAAGAGAGTTTTTTACTGAAACTGTGGTTTCTGGACGGCCAGCTAATTTGATTAGCCAGACATCTCTTCCACCAGCGCCATAAGACTCGGTGACTCCAGTTATTACGTATCCACCGTCGGATGTCTGCTGGACTGATTCACCCAAATCACCATTTGCACCACCGAATGTCCTTGTCCATTCAGCATTTCCATTCTCGTCCGTCTTTATTAGCAATACATCAGCTTCATCAGCGCCATAAGAGTTTGTGTATCCAGTTATTATGTATCCGCCATCCAATGTTGTTGGACTGCTATATCAAAATCACCATTTGCACCACCGAATGTCTTTGTCCATTCAGCATTTCCATTCTTATCCGTCTTTATGAGCCATACATCATCCTCACCAGCGCCATAAGAATATGTCTCTCCTGTTATTATATATCCACCGTCAAATGTCTGATGAACTAACCAACCCACATCATTATAAGAACCACCGAAGGTCTTTGACCATTCCTTATTTCCATTCTTGTCTGTCTTTATGAGCCATACGTCGCCTTTACCGACACCATAAGACTCTGTGCCTCCAGTTAGTATGTATCCACCATCTAATGTCTGCTGGACGGATTCACCCCAATCACCATTTGCACCACCGAAGGTCTTGTTCCACTCCTCTTTTCCATTCTTGTTCGCCTTTATTAGCCATACATCTCTTTCACCCGCGCCGTAAGAGTATGTGCCTCCAGTTAGTATGTATCCACCATCTAATGTCTGCTGGACTGATCTACCCCAATCAGGATCAGCACCACCGAAGGTCTTGTTCCACTCTTCAAGAGGTGCGGAAGTCTTTTGGATTGATATATCATCATAAGCACCACCAAGTGTCTGATACTGCCGTTCATGAGATTCTTCTTCGAGCAATGGTAATTCCGCATTCAAACGGTGCATGTTTCTGGCGCTATCCCAATAAAAGGAGTGCGAAGTCGCTTCATCGAATGTTTGATTTAGTGCTGCACTGACAACAATACCACTTGCAATTATCAGTAATGCTATTGAGATCGCCAGTACTATTCCTTTCATCTTTCCTTTTTCACATCATAATTTAATTAGAATCGAGGATATTTATAAGCTTTTTATTTCCTTGGATTTGGGGCAAAAGTTAAAAAGAGAGTTATAATCACTATTCTTCATAGTGTCATTATGTCAGACCGAATTTCGAGTAGGCTCCCGCCAAAATTCGTTTCTGAGATAGAATCGCCAGTAACTGAGGGTTATTACCTCAGTAGTTCAGATTTCGTGCGAGAAGCTGTGAAGGAGAAGCTAGAAGTGATAAAAGAGATAAGGCTGAGAGAGGTATCGTTGAATGTAGCAAAAGAGGAGATTTATCGCTATTTAGTCCAAAATCCTGACTCTTATCCCTATGACATTGCCAATGAGTTAAGGTTAGAGTTGTCACTGGTGCATGAAGCGTTGATAGAGCTTAGAAAGGAGGGGAAAGCAGAGGAAGTGGAATAAATAGAATGACCGTGTTATACGATGTGGGAGATGGTATAAGGGGTGAAAAGATTTCATGTGAATTCAGAAAGTGCGAAGAGATGAATGTCGAAAAAGGAAGGTTTAATTAACAGGCCCAAATCATAGACCAAAAAAAGATTAAGCCATCCAAATAGAAGAAGCTCGCAGTAATAAGGAAGGGGAAGGAGACGATATAGGTTACTTTACGAAAGGGTACGAATATCGGCGATATAGAAGCGGAAGCTATTGAATAGTTAATTATGCTTTTACCCAAAACTGGTTGCCTTTTTAGGTTTTAAACACCCTATGGCCACATAAACCAATTAGTCTTAGTATATCAGTCGCTTACTGTATAGTGGAGCGACCGATATACCTTTATGAACAGCATAGCATTAGGTGTAGTGTCCATGGTTAGGTTGCAAAGTGAATATCCATACTGTGAGAAAGGATAAAATCGGCTTTTGATGGATAAAACAAAAATTATCATAAAAAAGGTATAAACAATAGAGTAATTTGTTAATAAAGAGGGGTCCGATGACTTTCCCTGGGCTCTACGTTATTTCTACTTGATATTGGAAGATAAACCTTAACATTAATACAAATATCATAAATATAGGGATGGTGTTTTTCAGAGTTGAATATAGCGGAAATTGAGTTGAACGTACTCACGGGGCAGTGTTTGAACAGAAGAATCGATGACATTGCGGTTGTCAGGAAAGAGGTGTTGGCATGGCAGGAATTCAGAAATAATAAAAATGCGAAAGTTAATTGGCAATTCACTTCCGAGGATGCCCGGATAAAGTTATCTCGCCTTTATCCGACACTTGAGAGTTGACGCGACACTAGCTGTGATAGAGGCTGGATGAGATGAAACATATACAACCCTCAGTAGTTCAATATACTTAATCAACTAATTGAGATTATATATGAATGTGGGTTTAGTTATTAATCGGGAAGGTTTAGTTTAGTTTAGTTTAGTTTAGTAAGTAGAATGGCAAAGAATGACATTAAAACAGAAGAAGAGCCTCTTGAGAAGCAACTGTGGAAAGCGGCGGATAAACTCAGGAAGAATATTGACGCTGCCGAGTACAAACATATAGCCCTGGGCCTGATATTCCTGAAATATATCTCTGATGTCTTTGAGGGCTTATATCATAAACTGCAAAAAGGAGCGGGGGATTACGCCGGTGCTGACCCTGAAGACCGGGACGAATACAAAGCCGAGAATGTCTTTTTTGTTCCTGAAATTGCCCGCTGGTCTTATCTGCAGGCGAGAGCGAAACAGGCAGAGATTGGTAAAGACGTGGATTTCGCGATGGACGCAATCGAGAAGGAAAATCCCTCGCTCAAGGGCGTTTTGCCTAAGGTCTATGCACGAGGCAACCTTGAACCGACAAGTCTTGGCGGTTTGATCGACCTGGTGGGCAACATCGCACTCGGCGATGCAAAAGCAAGAAGTGCCGATATACCAGGTCATGTATTCGAGTATTTCCTTGGCGAGTTTGCACTTGCAGAAGGCAAAAAGGGGGGGCAGTTCTATACCCCCCGAAGCGTTGTTCAATTGCTTGTAGAAATGCTGGAACCCTACAACGGCAGAGTCTTTGACCCTTGCTGCGGTTCCGGCGGTATGTTCGTTCATTCGGAGAAGTTCGTTGCCCAACACCAGGGGCAGGTAAACGACATATCGATATACGGGCAGGAGAGCAACCAGACCACCTGGCGGCTGTGCAAAATGAACCTTGCCATTCGCAGTACCGACAGCTCACAGGTGAAATGGAACAATGAAGGTTCCTTTCTGAACGATGCCCATAAAGATTTAAAGGCTGATTTCGTCATCGCCAATCCACCGTTCAACGATAGCGATTGGAGTGGCGATCTATTACGTAAGGACGGCAGATGGAAATACGGCGTACCACCAACAGGAAACGCCAACTACGCCTGGATACAGCACTTTCTGTATCATCTAAGCCCGAGCGGTCAGACCGGTTTTGTTCTGGCAAAGGGGGCGCTGACCTCCAAAACCGCCGGCGAAGGCAATATCAGAAAGGAGCTTGTGGAAGCTCGACTAGTTGACTGCATCGTGAATCTGCCACCAAAACTGTTCTTGAACACGCAGATACCCGCCAGCCTCTGGTTCCTGAGCAGGAACAAAGCCAACGGCAAATACCGGAACAGGACAGACGAGCTCCTGTTCATTGACGCGCGGAACATGGGCCATCTCATCAACCGCAGAACCCGCGAGTTCTCCAAAGAGGAGATAGAAAAAATCGCGGTGACATATCACAACTGGCGCAATCCGGACGGTGATTATGAGGACGTTAAAGGGTTCTGCAATTCTGCTTCTATTGAACGGGTGCGGGAACTTGATTACGTGCTGACCCCGGGCAGATATGTGGGCTTACCGGACGAGAGGGATGATTTTGATTTTAATGAGCGGTTTACCAAGCTGAAAACGGAGTTTGAGGGGCAGTTGAAAGAGGAGGTGGAACTGAATCGGAAGATATTGGAGAACCTTGCAAGGGTGAGGTTAAAAGATGAAAATTGAAAAAACGCTTCCTGAAATTGAGCTAAGTTGGAGCGAGCCTGGTATTGCTTTTAGGGTAACTTTCAGTAAAAAAAGGTATACACCTGAAATGTCGGAGAAAACTAGGGAGAAAATTTTGTCGAATTTAAATGCAACACCATATATTACGATGAATGAACTGACGAAAATTGTGGGAATTTCAAAAAAAGGTGTCGAATGGCAGATGGCAAAACTCAAAAAAGAAGGCAGAATAAAACGCGTTGGTCCCGACAAAGGCGGATATTGGGAAGTGATGGAATGCGCAGAGTAGAAGAGAAGATAATTACTGGTGATGAATTCGATCACTTGAGGTCACAGATTGTGATGTCCAATGATAATCTAAACTTGAAATCACAGATTGTGACTTCAAGTTGGGGTGGAGTGGAGGAATCGCAATGAGTGAAAAAGAAGTATTCCATTATACAGTCGGCCAGTTAGTTGAATTTTTAAAAACCCTGCCACAGGATCTACCTGTATTGACCAGCGGGTATGAGGGTGGTTTTGAGAACTTTTATCCGCTGAGTATTATCAAGGTGAGGCATGAACCTGAAAATGAGTATTATCAAGGTGAATTTCAGGTCGCGGAAGATGGGGATCAGGAAACGTTTGACGCGGTAGTACTCAGGAGGGTGGTTCGGGATGAGTGAGTGGAAGGAATGTAAGCTGAGGGATGTGATTAGCTCTAATAATCAAAGTATTACGAATGGATATTCATATAAAACAATACAATACTTAGACACAGGTTCGATAACAGAAGGTCAGATTGACGGATTTCAAGAATATAACTTATCAGATGCGCCAAGTAGGGCAAAAAGACTGGTGAAAAATAATGATATAATATATTCAACTGTGAGACCAATTCAACGACATTATGGATTTATTATTGAACCACCAGAAAACCTTGTTGTTTCAACAGGTTTTTCCGTAATTGAAACAAATAAGACAGTAGCAGAGCCTTTATTTGTTTATTATTTTTTAACATCAGATGAAATTGTTGAAACATTAGATGTAATTGCTGATGGTTCAACTTCAGCATACCCTTCATTAAAACCTTCTGACATTGAATATTTAGATATCCTCCTTCCCCCTCTCCCCGAACAGCGCACCATCGCCTCTGTCCTTTCCAGCCTCGACGACAAGATAAACCTGCTCCACCGCCAGAACCAGACCCTCGAAGCCATGGCGGAAACGCTGTTCAGGCAGTGGTTTGTGGAGGAAGCGGATGAGGGGTGGGAGGAAGATAGTCTTCTCAAACTTATTCAGTTAGTTGGTGGCGGCACTCCAAAAACTTCAATTCTAGATTATTGGGATGGTGATATACCTTGGTTAGCTGGTGGTGATATCACAACTAACCACAAATCATTTGTGAATTACTCAGAAAAAAGAATTACGGAGGCGGGGTTAAATAATAGCTCAGCTAAGCTATTGCCTAAATATGGAACTGTGATTTCTGCAAGAGGTACAGTAGGAAAATATTGTATACTTGCTGAACCGATGGCTTTTAGTCAGTCAAATTACGGCATACTTCCCAATATTAAAAATTGTTTTTTCTTTACATACTTGCTAATAAACCATGTTGTTGAAGAATTGCAGTCTTCCGCATATGGAAGCGTTTTTGATACGATAACGACTACTACTTTTAAAGAAAATAAAGTTCCCATACCAACAGAAACGGAAATCGTGCAATTTGAAAAATCAATTTCCCCATATTTTCAAAAAATGTTTATGAACAAATACCAAATCAGCACCCTCGAAAAACTGCGGGATACGCTGTTGCCTAAATTGATGAGTGGTGAAGTTAGGGTTGAAATGGAGGCTTCTTTATGAGGGCAATAACAGAGAACTTATATGTTGGTACTGATTTTGATTGTTCAACTGCTGGTTCGGATTTTGCGGTCATTCATGCTTGTAAAACGTGTCACCAAAAAGGTGTTGGTTATAGAGGTAACTTATCTTCTTTACATCCCAATTACCTTGTTTATGAAAATCATAACAATCTGTTCCTTAATATTGTTGATATGGATAGAGAGTTACTTTCAAAATACACTCACCCGATTATGAAATCTGCCCTAAATTTTATCAGAGACCATATAAAGACAGAGAAAATACTTGTTCATTGCAATCAGGGACAATCACGTTCACCATCAATCGGTCTGGTTTATCTTGCTCAAAATGGAAATATATCGAGTAATTCTTACATAAATGCCAAAGAAGAGTTTGTTGAAATCTATCCAGAATATTTACCTGGAAAAGGGCTTGAACTTTACTTCCATAAAAATTGGGAGTGTGTAATAAAATTATGATTACTAAAATAGAAAAAATAAAAAACCTTGGTATTTTCTCCGATTATAAATGGAATTCTAACTTGCCGGAATTCAAGCGTTTTAATCTGATTTATGGTTGGAACGGCTCTGGGAAAACAGCATTATCACAGTTATTCGATTCATTAGAGACTGGCAAATCTGAAATATATCCAGAACTTGAATATAAAATTCGGATTGTTGACGGGGACTTCACTCAAAAGGAATCGTTTAACAAAAGGATTAGAGTTTTTAATCGGGACTATATCTCTGAAAACATTGATATCTTAAGTGGAAAAGCAAAACCTATTTTTATACTCGGTAAAGAAAACAAAGAGTTGGCAGATACAATAAAACAGGATGAGAAAATTTTATATGGAGATCCGGGGAAACAAGGCGATATTGGCAAGATTAAAAAATTAGAATTGAAGAAAAATGAACTTGATCGAAAAGAGAAGGATAAAGGAGGGCTCTTTACAGATGTCGCAAAAATTATCAGTAATAATACCAGCGGAGTATCTGTAAGAAGTTATCGTAAAAATAATGCAGAAGGGGCCTTCGAAAAATTACACGATAAACAATTACTAACAGATGATGAAATAGAACGATATTCACTTTCATTAAGGCAACAGGAAAAACCTTTTAATTCTGAAATAGAAGTTGAGATGATTATAGAGAATATCAATTCAATTATTCAGAATTCAAAAACACTTCTAGAACGTACTGTTGATACGGTAATTATACAACGTTTGAAAGAAAATCTGGATATTTCTAAATTGGTAGAGCAGGGTCTTGTATTACATATGGAAAAAAGATTATCAGATTGTGAGTTTTGCACCCAGCCATTATCTCAGAACCGTCTTTCTGAATTACGGAATTATTT
>CAZOEM010000029.1:0-14390 GCA_964578735.1 uncultured Halobacteria archaeon
AACACTCTCTCAAGTTCTTCGTCGGTCAACGGTTTTGCTTCTGCGTCTTTCAATACGGCTGAGGCGGTTTTTCCATATCGTGCCTACTGCCCCTTCGACTCGTTTCGGAATTGGATATATTCAGGAATCGCCTTTATTTCCATCTCGGTCAACGGTTCTGTACACTTAGGATCAACATTTGGATTCCTCTGAGGGCTCGCCGGAGGCTTCGTGTAGACCTTGTATCTTTCATGCTTCTTCTCTACTTTTTTAATCGAGAGTTTTTTGGCCCAAAATTTTTAGAATCAAGTTCTTTTGTTTTCAATCAGTATATCCGCTTTCATAGTACTCACCTATAACTTCACATTCATAATTTTAAGTTCTATCATCATTCATTGCATCCTCAAAAACCTTTTCCAGAAAACCATAACTAACCCAGTTTATTATAAACTTGTAGCTCATCTACCCGGATGAATCATCTTATCGCCCATACGCATACGGACCAAAGGTTTAGATATATGCCTTCTTGCAACCGGAGGCACTTCATACATACCCGTTCCTATTGCCCGCTCTACGATTACCTTGTCCTTCACCGCACTAAAGGTCCCGCAGCGTTTACAGCGGTAGCCCTGCGATCGTCCCGCGGATTCCATACTCCGGCCGCACGTATTACATTTTGGTGTACGCTCCACTACAAGGTTCAATGCCCTTATATCTATCTTCTCTAGGTTTAATGTGCCCTTCTTTAGTGAGCCGTAGGCCGTAACCTCATCACCGATTCGCAGTTCCCTTATAATAGCACGAAACCCCTTCGTCGGCTCGTAAGCAATGCAGTCAACATCTCCTCCATCCACTGCCAGAGAAAAGAGTACATGCCCGCCTTCTATCGTCCTCGGATTGGAAGCCACCACGCCGTCTAAGATATAAGAGTGGAAATCCCGTAGCTTTTCTGTGTTCTTCAGGTGGGAATCAGTGCCTTGATTCGTAATGAACAGCATCTTCCGCTCCTCCGGCTCTGCGTGTATGAGCCCGTAAGCTTTGTAGATGGCATCTACGCTGTCGCCTCTTATACCAAAAAGGACAGGACAGGGTGAATGCGGTACAAGAACTAGTTTCTTGTTCGCCACATCTACGGTATCCCAGACTAAGGGGTAAGTAGCTTCATCGGCTGCCCACACACTCGCATCCTCTATAAAGCGTAAGGTACCCCATATTTCTTTTCGACGATATACAACCAGCTCGTAAGTGTAGTCGTAACTTTCTTTCGTATGTAAAAGAAGAAACGAAGCAGCAGCTAAAGCGCCTATTAGCCCGCGCTTATTTTTCAAGCCGAAGTAATCAATGTGCAATTCCGAGATAATAGCATATGCATCTTCTATCGCCAGTACTTCCCGCACTGCAGCTTCATAAAAATGTTTTAACTTTTCAGTACTCGTTGTATATAAAGTATAACTTTCTCCCACTTTTTTATACTTTAAATCCTGATTATCTGCTATCATCTGCGTCCGATTATTATTTTTTCTTGTTTTTAAGGCGTTATCATCAATGAAAACAACGCCCGGGTTTGTTCCCTCTGCTCTTAACTCGGATAGCTCTCTCACTCGTGCTTTGACAATTTCTTTCACTTCTCGCTCTAACACCTTGTTTATTAGAATTTCAAATGCGACTGCGCCGTTGCCCCTTGTTTTAAATGGTATGCATGGATTTAGTCGCACTAATACAGGCGTGGAAACTTCACCATATCTTTTGAGTTCGTCAACTAAAACGGTGCATAGATATGTGGTGCACATCCCGCTTCTCGAGTCTGTATCGTCTATTCCTATAATCATGCAAACTTTCTTTATATAATAAAGTTTGAGCAAAAAAAAGATATATATTAGCAAGCTCCTTCTAAATTACGTTGACGTGAAAAAAAATGAACTCGTATTATTGGATGTTGGTAGCGGACATAATTCTGATCTACTGGTTTGTCATCAAATTTTTGGATAAAAGAGGCATTTTGGAGCGGTATAATATCTCTGCTTTTGGGCCCCTCTTGATGATAAGAACGACAAGAGGTGAGAAATTATTAGAGCGGTTGTCAGAAGGTGAGTGGAGAAAGGGCTTTTGGCGTAGTTATGCGAATATCGGCACTATTTTCGTGCTTATATCCATGGTTTTTATGTTCGTTCTCGTGGCATATGGTGCTTACCTAACATTCACACTGCAGCCCGCGCCAACGAAGTTAAACGAGCCACGGAACGTGCTGCTCATACCAGGGTTAAACGAGTTTATACCATTATGTGCATGGATAGGCTTTTTTGTTGCGTTAGTAGTGCACGAACTTTCCCATGCGATATTGAGTGTCGTAGAGGGAATAAAAGTAAAATCAATGGGGCTTTTAGTCGCAGTGATACCACTAGGTGCATTTGCAGAGCCGGACAGCGAGCAATTATTTGGTAAGAAGGATAAAAAAGTGCAGAAAAAGAACGAGTTGGAACCTGATAAAGAGCTAAAAGCAGGAAAAGAGGATAAGAAACGGGTGGCCACTGCTCGTGAGAGAACGCGCATTCTTTCCGCCGGTGTGACGAGCAATTTCGTCGTAGCTCTCATTGCTTTTCTACTCTTCCTCGCCATATTATTCTCTATTCAGCCAGTTATGGATAATACCCCCTTTGTTTATGCGGTTGCGAAAGATAGCCCCGCAGATAAAGCAGGGATCAAACCGGAGATGTGGATTACAAAGGTTGACGGAATCACGACGAGAAATGTAGCGGCGTATAATAATGGAACAGAAGAAAAAGTGGCTGGCGGGATGATATTAACAGTGCTAGATGAAAGTGGAGCAGAAAGAGAAATAATAGTGGAAGGCGCTCATGAAAGTGAAGGGGTATTGATATCAGATGTTGTAGACGGTTTTCCTGCGGCTAACGCCGGCATAAAAAGTGGCATGAACATAATAACGATGAACAATATGAGTATACGGGGGCATGATGACTTCCGGAACTTTATGAATCAGACGGTACCAGGGCAAATAATAGAAGTGCAAACAAACGCTACGACATTCTCCGTGGAGTTAGAAAAATCACCCTATTACGAATTCGGGTTTTTAGGCGTTGTCGTTGCAAATACTCGCTTGGGTATGCGTGTAGCGGAATTTCCGGTAAAGGGGTACTTAGAATACCTACAGAGCACACCCCGCACCCTAAGTTCACCAAGAGGTTGGTTAATGTTGATGGGCATGCCTTTTAGCCCTCTCCCTTATGGTTTCAGCACCTTTAATCCTTCCTTATCCCATTTATACGAGCCGGTAGGAGCAGCGTCATTCTTAGGTGGGTGGATTTTTGCCATTGCCGACGTGTTATTTTGGATAGGCTGGATAAACTTCTACGTTGGCCTGTTTAACTGTCTGCCCATGGTGCCCCTTGATGGTGGCTATGTATTCCGCGAGATGTTAAATCCCCTATTAAGGCCAGGAATAAAGGATGAGCGGAAGAGAGAACTGATTTCAAAGGCAATTACATACGCTATTGCGATTCTTGTCTTCTCGACTTTTATTATTATGATAGCAGGCCCCTCTATACTACAAAAAACCGGTGTTTTCGGGTTGATTGCTGCTATGGTTTTAATTGTCATGGTTCTCGTAACGTTAGCCTACCGCATCGCCGTTAGTGAGCATGAGGCACCGAGTGCGGTTTTAATCATTAATGGTGCTAACGCGAATTCTGATACGCTAAGAATCCGCCACCACGGTGGTGGCCCCATCGCAGATGCTTTTGGTAATCCCGAGACCGGCGGTGGGCGAGGCCTATCTGCTGGCGATTGGAACTACTTAGAGGTGAGGCAGAATGGAGAGCCCTGTACCTTATCTAACAAATCGCGATTAAATGGCAACGCTAACTGGAATCCCGGTCCTAACAGGTATACGCAATTTGCAGCGGGAGACGAATTGGAAATCTCTGGTCTTTCGCTTAATACTGGTGATTCCATTGAAATACTCTACACGCAAACAGGGGAGGTATTGCTGCAAACTACAGTGACATAATTCATTGTACAAAGAGGCTGATAATATCCGCTCTTGCTATTAGCCCCACCAATTTCCCTTCGTCATCAACCACGGGAATTCGGTTAAAATCGTCTTTATGCATTATTCGTGCAGCATCTAAAATAGAGTCATCAGGAGAAATAGTTACCGGGTCTTTTGTCATCACGTCCTTTACAGACCCCTCGAATAGGGTCTCGATTTCAGCCGGGATTTTCTCTACTTTCTTCCTGTATGAGGTCAGAGAGAAGACGGGGAACGGATTAAGCGGATCAATATCGGGGAATGGAACTGTTGCAGTCAATTTCATGATGTCCGCTTCACTAATAACGCCAACAACCTTTCCCTGATCGTCAATCACCGGTGCACCACTAATCCGCTTCGATCTAAACGTCTCGGCCACCTGATGGACTTTATCACCGGGCTTGAATGCTATAACCTCGGTAGTCATAAGTGCTCTAACTTTAACAATTGTTTCTGCTTGCATTGTCCCTCCATTCATTATAGATCACAGAGCGAAGTGATTATATCCGCTCTGGCAACGATTCCGACTAATTTGCCCTTACCATCCAAAACCGGCAATCTATTGAAACCTGTAGAGTACATAATCTGCGCGGCATCATCAATTAACGTATCCGGCGCTATAGTCCTGGGATTCTTTGACATCGCGTCCTTCACTCTCATCTCGCTCACTTCTTCGATGTCTCGCTTCACATTCTCTAATTCGTCACTATGCAAATGTAAAATGTCCATAGCAGAAAAGAAAGGCGTGTACCAGTGAAAATCGTCTAATAGCTTTAAAATATCCGATACACTAATCACCCCAACTACCTCTTCTCGGTCATTGACCACCGGCACACCTGCTATACTATTCTCTTTTAATATTGTTGCAATATTCAATATGGTGTCGTTCTCAGTCGCCGTAATCACATCTCGTGTCATAATCTCTTCAACTTTTTCTCTCATCCCAGATCACCTTTGCGCCCTCTTCTTTTTATTGAACTTTATTTGACTTTTGCACTTTCCATTTTGCACTATAAGCATAAGAATCTACCGATTTTTGTGTTGATACTATTAATAGGCTACATCCCGCTACTTATGCCCAGCGCCTTTCTTACCACCTGCGTTATTGGTATCGAGCACATCATATACCAGAGCACCCAGAAAGGAAGGCCGAATATGAATGCGCTAGAGAGTTCCGTCACACCAAATAAGGGAAAAGTCACCACCATGTCCGGGTGATTTCCCACATACATCCATATCCACATAAAGATGGGTATAGTAATAATCATAATATATGCCATAGGCTTCATTTGCTGCTTGAACATCTCACCGGAAAATTGCGTTTGTTTTCTCATCACTTCGGTCCGCTTCTTCTCGATTTTCTTTATTTTATGCTGGTTGTTCTCCTTTTTCGCCTCCATGTACTCTTTTTGAAGGTCTCTTATCTGCTTCTGATACTCCTTCGACTTCGCCATTAGCTCCCAGTTCATCGTGTATTTCTGCACTACCGAGGTGTAAACGCCAGTAATTACCGATAAGATAAGGATAATGATCAAAAACTCACCAACGAAATCTGCAAACGGACCTAAAACCACGTCCAGAGCGGTACCTACCTCATTTCGGTATGCTAAAGAAGCAAACATGACTAAAAAACCTAAACCCATAACCACATTATCCGCTACTTTTTTTAGCTGCTCTCTCCCTTGCGGTATCGCCGTGTCTTTATTCACCATCTTATTTTATATATATGGGAACTAATATAAAGTGTGTATATTTAAATATCTATCATATCGCTTAGCACCTTGGCCATAGAGGCGTGGAAAAACAGGTCCTTCTTTAATCTCGCTGTTATTCGCCGCTTCGCATATTCATCTACTACAAATTCGAGCTCGCGATAGGAAACGTCTTTTAGAACGAGTCCAAAAGCAGTTGCAGGTTCTATCTGCTCCTTTATCTTCAGGTCCAATAGGTTATTTATCCAGCTTTTATCCTTCTTGCCACTGCCAACCATACTCAACGCGGACACGATTTTCCGTACCATCTTACGTAGGAAGCCGCTTGCCGCTATGTCTATGATGATAAAGGGATCGGATTTTACGATGTCTACCTGTTTTATCTCCTTTATGAGTCTCGTACCTTCCAGGCCATCTCGTTGCGAGAAGTTAGAGAAATCATGTGCTCCTATAAGCAGCTCAGATGCATCATGCATGCGTGATATATCCAACTCGGTGTGTAAGAACAAGAAATACCGGTATTCACGGCGTATAGCCTCCTTGCGTGCGTTAAATTCGGCATGTGGCTTTGCTATTGCTAATGCCCATATATCGTTCGGAAGCAGACTGTTTATCATTCGCGGTGTCATCTTCTGGTTCGTGGTGTCAAAGGAAACGACCTGTGCAAGAGCATGCACACCTTTATCTGTCCTACCAGCGTATGAATAATTCGCCCTTTTACGGTCTTCCAGGACTCCTAATCTCTTTAACGCTTTGAATAGTTCACCCTCTACTGTCTGCAGTTCTGCCTGTGGCTGAATTTGAAATCCATGATAGTTAGTTCCAAGATAGCCGATTTTTAATGCTACCCGTTCCGTCTGTTCTCGCATGCTCGCACCTGATTCCTTCTTCTCTAATTTTAAGTAAAAGAGAAGTAATCGAAAAGTATATTTAATATTATTAAAGCCGGTATGGAAGTCCGAATAATACTTGTGGAACCGAAGAGTGAAGAGAATGTAGGTGCAGTAGCGCGGGTGACGAAGAATTTCGGCTTCTCCGATTTGTATCTAGTCAACCCGCCGGATATAGGTATAAAAGCTTTTTCGGTTGCCGCTCATGCATATGATCTGCTCAAGAGCTGCCAAATCGTTGATTCTTTACCTGTTGCGATTGCGAACTCCGCTATTGTCGCGGGCACTACAGCTAAGCTGGGTGCTTCTACGAGTAAACACCTCCGAATGCCGTTCTTTTCGCCTCCGGAACTAAAAGATAAGGTTGCAGGTAAAAGTGGTATCCTATCCATTTTATTCGGCAGGGAAGATATAGGCTTGTTAAATGAGGAGTTGAAGCTTTGTGATCTCGTTGTGAGCATACCAACAGGCCAGGAGTATCCAGTAATGAACCTCTCGCATGCCGTTGCGGTTCTCCTTTATGAATTGAGTGACACAATTTCAGGAACGCTGGAATTAGCGCGTGTTGAGGATAGGGAGCGATTATACATGCAACTGAAAACCTTTCTGGATGAGATCGGCTACCGCGAGCACAAGAAGGCGAAGACTTTGCTCATGCTCAGACGAATCCTCGGCAGAGCGGAACTCAGTACGAAAGAGCTGCAAACTCTGCAAGGGGTTATTGGTAAAGCCGAATGGCGGATTGGGGTGGTAGATGAGAAGTGAAGTGGTGGCAAAGGGCGGTTAGAAGAGGCGTATCTGCACTAACATCGGTTAAATTTTAACTTGACAATTTTACATCCCTTTTACCGCCGAGACCGCTGAGTTCGCAGAGAATGTTAAGGAACTCACAAACAATCATTTATATCTCAAACTGTCCGATCCCGAGAAAACACCCACTATAAGGCTATATTAAATTCAACCATTGGTAAACCAATATATATATAGGGGAGTTAAATTAGTTTATTATTAAACCCTATTATTATATGGAATGCCTATGGAAGAGAATGAATTAGTAGTGGTTCCAAAAGGGGAACTGGCTGAAAGAGAGGATTTAATAAAATCCGCGGAGGAGAGATGCCAGAAGCTGAAATCTGACTTTACGAGATATAAAAAGAGAGTTGAGGAGAGAGAAGAAGTAGTGAGTGGCAAAGTGCATGGCGAATTAGCCAGACGCCTGCTCAGCGTTGCCGATTCGCTCGATCGCGCAATGGACAGCTATAACACTAAACAGGATAGCGGCTTTGAATTTGTAGAAAAGATGCTGGGCGGGACGAGGAATAACCTGGAAATGACTTATAACCAATTGATGACTTCATTAGGCGTAACTCCCATTGCCCCATTATCCGGCGATAGGTTTAATGACGAATTGCATAGCGCGATTGAATCCACGCCAAATACTTCCCTTCCGGATAAGACCATCCTCTCTCTGGTGAGGAAGGGGTATACGCTAAACGGTGAGCTAATTAGACCCGCTGAGGTGGTCATCTCCAGAGGTGGTGAAGCGGGAGAAGAAGAAAAAGAAGAGGCAGCGGAATCTAAAGGTATAATATCTAAAATTTTTAGAGGTTTTGAGTCAAGAGTGTTCAGGCGTAAGTTCGAGGAATTGGATATAAGGGAGCGGGAATTGAACCAAAACGAGGGAATGCTCCAAAGATCGGCAAAAGAGCTCGATGCTCGCGAAGCCGAATTAAAGCAGATGATAGAAGAAGGCGTAAAGAGGAGAGAGGCAGAGGTATCGCTGTTACAGGAACTGGAACAGAACAAAGAATCGTTAAATGTCGAGCTTGACGAGTTAAAAAGGCAATTGCGCACCATTCAAGTCTCTTTGACTGAGATGGAAGTGAAAAAAGAGAAAATCGTTATCGAGGATATTGCCTTGAATAGATATCACAAAGAGCTATTAGAAGAGAAAGAGAACCTATTGAAAGAGATAGAAGGACTGAAACGAACAGAGGAATCGTTAAATGTCGAGCTAAAGGGGCTGGAAGAAACAAGGGAGCAGGTAGAGGATTTACAACTAAAAGATTTGGAAATGGGCGTATATTAAGTTAGGGGATGATAAAAGGAAATGAAAGAAGAGCTAATCGGGATTGATTTCGGCACGACCAACTCCGGGGTGGCGTTTTTAGAGTTGGATGAGCCGACAATAATAGAGAATGGAGAGGGCGAGCGTGTGACGCCGTCTGTTGTATATTTCAAAGATGACGGAACTGTGGCGGTGGGTAGTATAGCAAAGCGGAATATAATTGCAAGCCCAGAGCGCACCGTGAAGTCTATCAAGAGGTATATGGGCACTGATCACCGGGTAGAAATAGATAATGAGTCTTATCCACCGGAATATATAGCTGCACATATAATAAAGGCACTCGTTCATGACGCGGAGAAGCAAATGGGAACTTCTGTTTCTGATGCTGTAATAACAGTGCCTGCATATTTCATGGACCCGCAGCGGCAGGCGGTTAAGGATGCAGGTGAGATTGCGGGCTTAAACGTACGTGGAATAATAAACGAACCAACGGCAGCAGCATTAGCTCTCGGGTTCCGTGCGGATGAAGAGCGAAGAGTGCTCGTCTATGACTTTGGCGGTGGCACGTTCGATGTATCGGTTCTCACCATAGGGCGAGGTTTTTTCGATGTTGATGCGACGAGCGGGGATAACCATTTAGGTGGCGATGATATAGATGCAAGAATAGTGGATTTCACGCTGGATAAAATAGAAGAGAAGCATAAAATAGACTTGAAAAAGAAGAGAGATAAGAATCGGGCTGTCCTTCAGTCGTTAAGGGAAGAAGTTGAGCGCGTGAAGATAGAACTATCAAACAAAGAGCGCACGACCATCAATTTGCCTTACGCCGGCACTAAACATGGAGCACCAATAGCATTTAGTTATGAGCTTTCAAGGCAGGAATTTAACGAATTGATCACCGATTTCATTGCACGGACGAAAAAGCCGATGGAACAGGCACTCGACGATGCCTCGCTTTCTCCAGAAGACATAGATGATATACTCTTAGTGGGTGGAACCACATACATACCCGCGGTGCAGGAGTTTGTGCGTGAGTTTCTTGGTAAAGAGCCTGTGCGAGGAGTGGACCCAATAGAAGTAGTTGCACTTGGTGCTGCTGTTGCCGCCAGGAAGGAAGACATAAAAGAGACATCAGGTAAAATAAGAAGACCGGTGGAAATAAGCGACGTCATCTCTCGCTCTCTTGGTGTCCTGACTTATGATGGCACTGTTGAAAAGATCATTACGCGAAACACGAAGATACCTATTAAGAAGGCAAAGGGATTTACAAATCCATGGGACTTTATGGACGAAGTAGAAGTAGGTGTTTACCAGGGCGAAAGCATCTTACCGGAAGAGAGAGGTTTTCTGGGCGAGTTCTTGATTTCAATAGAGCCAAAACCGGTGAATGAGTCAAAAATTGATGTTTCATTCGAGGTAGGAGAGGAATTTGGTATATTGAATGTAACAGCAAAGGACCATGATTCCGGGAATGAGCGAACGGTAAAAATGGAGGCACGAGGGAGGCTGTCAAAGGTGGAAAAGAACAGATGGATGGATAAAATGCTAGAGATACACTCAATAAGGGTCACCGTTGTGAATGTGGAAACAGAAGATGTTCTCAGTTACTATCTCAATCCAAAGATGCATATTCGGGATGTAAAACGCGAACTCAGAAGAAAGGGCATTTTGACTAAGGGCATGAGCATTTATTATAATGATATTAAGCTTCAGGACAAGCAAGAGGTAAAAGAAATAGGTATTACGGACGGTTCCGGGCTGGAGTTAAGACCGAAGGAATAGGATAAATGGGGGAGGAGAAGAGGGCATTTGACGAATGGATGGAACTTTACTTATGTGACGACCCTTACTGGAAAGTTCCCGCGCGATACATGGACCCTTCGCGGTTGGATAAGATATATGATAAACTCGAACGGTTTGAAAAGCTTTATCCCAAATGGACAAAGGACCTCAAATCCGGACTCCCAACCTATTATTGCGTGCTTTGTGTCTCAAAAGATGCTTCCGCGGATGACCTCAAAAGAGCGTATGAACAGAAGAAGAAGTGTTCTGTGTATCCATCTGAAATGATTGATCAGGCATACGATGCGTTGAGTACAGAGAAAAAGCGTTCTACTTATAATACCGTTTTACGGCTCTTCCTGAAGATTTCGCAAAGTTTAACACCGAATATAAAGCGAGAAATGATTGACGATCATGATGATTGGCTAAAAGAGGAGAAAGAGTATGCTACCTGGGAGTATATAACAGAAAACCGAGGTGCCTGGCTTGAACTCTTTCATCGAGGCGCACCCACATTTTATGATGTTTTAGGTGTTGATGCAGATAGTAGAGAAGTGCCGGAGGTAAAAACAAGTGCTGAAATAGAACGCATGAGCAAACTGGAGGCGGAGATTCGTAAGATACTGGTGAATCCACAATTACGGTTTGAATATGATTACATGCTCGATTATATAATAAATGAAGCTCTTGATGAATACGAATTGGAAGAGATAGAGGCTAAAAGGGCGCTATGGACGGGTAAGGACGATTTCTATTTGCTATTGCTTGAACGATTTGATGATCTGAAGAGGTATGATAAGATAGAAAGGGAGCACGAAGAGTGGGCAAAATATGCAGGGGATAAAACGTTTTACGATGTTTTGAATATTGATCCCGCTTCGATTCCGGATGCTAAACGAGAAGCGGAGAATATCCTCCGAGCTGCATACAAAGACAAGGAGCGAACGCCGGAGGTTAATCTTGCGTATAGCATTTTGAAGAATTCACAGTTGAGGGATGACTACAACTGGCTGTTAAAGAACAGAGAATGGGTGAGTGTGTTGCATGAATTCAATATGGAATACGATGATTATGCAGAACTAAAAGCGGCGATTGAAATTTCCAATAGATGTTGATTATGTGCAGGGCTGAAATTTCTTACACCTGGTCGACACTGTTTCCCACATATTATTTCGCTTTCATTAGATATATAAAAAAAATCATAATGGTATAGTATATGCAAAAGGAAGATTATTACGAGATACTCGGTGTTAGCAGGGAAGCTACCGATAAAGCGATAAAAAAAGCGTATCGGAAGCTGGCGAAGCAGTACCATCCGGATACATACCAGGGAGATAAGAAAGAAGCAGAAGCGAAGTTCAAAGAGGTTTCTGAGGCATACGAGGTGCTGATAGACAGGGATAAACGTGCGAAGTATGACCGGATCGGGTCCCGGGTTGCGGATGATGCTTTTGGACCGGAAGGTTTCGATTGGTCTCACTTCACGCACACTCAGGATGTTGAGGACATCTTTGGTAGTGCGATATTTGATTCGTTCTTCAGGTCTCCGACCAGCCCGGGATTTAGCGGTCGCGGCGGCATATTTGACACACTCTATGGCGGTGGCGAGGGAATAGAAAGAGCAGCTCGAGGTGCTGATCTTCGGTTACGGTTGGACATCTCGCTGGAAGAGGCTGCTCATGGCATAGAGAAGAAGATAGAAGTACCTATGTCTCGACCATGCAAAGCTTGTGGCGGTTCCGGAACACGTTCTGGGAAAGCTACTGCGTGCCCCCAATGTAGAGGTACAGGCCAGGTGCGAAACGTTCAGAGCAGAGGCGGTACCCGGGTGATAACCGCTGCTGTCTGTCCACAGTGTAAAGGCACCGGGAGAGCCACCTACGACCTCTGCGAGGTATGCGGCGGAACCGGTACGGTATCAAAGCGAACGAAGATAGAGCTAAAAATCAAGAAAGGGGTATCTACCGGCCATGAGATATTGATACCCAGAGCAGGAAGACCTCCTGAATCACCTCTTGGCGGGGAACCGGGCGATCTATACGTAGTATTAAACGTTCTACCGCATCCGATATTTGAGCGGCAAGGCGACGACCTATATATGAGTATCCCGATTAGTTTTGCTCAGGCTGCCTTAGGAGATGAAGTTACGATCTCGACACTGGAGGGTAAGCATGTGAAGCTAAAAATACCGGCGGAAACGCAGACAAACTCCACTCTTCGCTTGCGTGCGTTGGGTATGCCGAAACTCGATGCGGTGGCTCGTGGGGATTTATATGCAAAGGTAGTCGTACAAACGCCGAGGAATCTTACATATAAGCAGAAGGAACAGTTACGGCAGGTGTTTGCTGGTGCTTAGGATCTTTTTGAACTTTTTTATCTTTTCCCACTGCAAAAGTTATGATGCCTTTTTAGCTGCTCGTGCTACTATTATTTATTTATGCAATGAAAACTATATATAATTATGGATGACCGAATAAGAGCATGTCCTGAATGTGGGTCTAAAAGCATAATATCAGACCCTAAACATGCGGAGCTATACTGCGCTGATTGTGGTGTGGTAATAAGGGAGAATCTCGTGGACCCTGGCCCCGAATGGCGTTCGTATGACGAAGAGCAAGCATCTAAAAGGGTAAGAACGGGTCCTCCCATGAGTTATAGAATGCATAATAAAGGGCTGAGTACGCCTACGCCCGGATCAATCATACGAACAAAGAGATTGCGGGGGCAAATAGCTATGGACAGTAGTGAAAAGACCCTTTCCTTCGCTCTTGGTGAGATAGATCGAATGGCTTGTGCACTTAAGCTACCTGGTGACATCCGAGAGACAACGTCATTGTCATACAGAAAAGCGGCGAAGCAGAACTTGATTAAAGGACGGAGTATAGAAGAGTTGACTTCTGCGATGCTTCATATTACTTGCAGGCAGTATGGCATTCCACGAACATTGAAAGAGATTGCGTCTGTATCAAGAGTGCCATTGAAGAAAATAAGGAGAGCGTATATATTCCTATTACAGAAGTTGGAAATAAAGCTTGCACCGGCTGACCCCGTGTGCTACATACCTCGTTTCTGCTCCAAGCTGGGATTGAGTGATGTTATAAGAGAAAGAGCAATAAGAATAATAAACGAGAATAAGGAGGCGGTAGCAGCAAAAGGGTGGACACCCACAGGAACAGCCGCTGCTGCTATATACCTCTCCTCTCTTTTAAGTGGTGAGTCAGTGGAGGAAAAAGAGATAGCTAAGGTTGCGGGGACAACTCCTGTTACTATTCAAAATAGGTATAAGGAGTTGGCCAAGAAGTCAAAGTTAAATACCGGTATCCTTTCTTCGCCTGCTCTTCAAAAGGGCGAAACTTTTGTGTCCGCGACTGTTTGAAACATTCAATGAGGATAGACAGCCGCCGGGAGAGTCTTTTTGCCAAAATCCACGGACGTTACCGTACCATTGGCTTTGCAGACGTAGCGGCAGGACTTGCTTTCACAGGCCATAGGGTGATACTCTTGGGTAGACATCCGCATCCAGTATCAGACCTGGGAAAATATGCCTTTCTCGACTGCGCAAACATCTTGAATTCAGTTGGTTGAAACTTTGTATTTGTTTAGCTCCTTTTTATAGAGCAGACTAAGGATGAGGCGATTACTCGCCCCTCCTCGTCTCAGAACGGTACGTGAAAGTTTCCCTTCATACCGCTCAAGCATTTCATAACCCTTTCTGTATCGGGCAGCAGTTTGTTTCTGTGACATACTGTTGTCAAAGCAACCCTTAATATCCCCTTCCTGCTTAACGTAATGACGTGCAGCGTTTGCACCGTCCTACCGCTCATAGTTGGAGTGAGCAGTGGTTGCTTTTTTCTTTGACCAAGATGCCATTTCTGTTCCTTAACTGCTTTTGTAATTCGGGCTTGCAGCCTGTT
>CAZOEM010000030.1:0-4446 GCA_964578735.1 uncultured Halobacteria archaeon
TCAAACTTTAAGAAAGTTTGATCAAAACGCTTCGCGGAAAGAAAAGCTTTACCAAAAGAACTTTTTTTCTCTTAGCACATGCTAAATTTTCTTTTTACCTAAAAAAGAAAAAGTGTTGTGTTAATTTTGTAAAATCTCGTGGTTTTTTGATTAGCTATACAAATACATTTATTGTTTGTATTAGTTACTTAGCTTAGCGACATTTGAGCACAAAATGCTTGAAATAGAGAAAAAACGGCGTTCTCTTACGGCTACTTAATCGTACCTTGCCCTGCTGTATTGCACGTAAAATCGCTTTTGGTTCAGGCTCGGTTTCCACCATAACGGTCGCAAGGCCAACACAGTCCGCGGAATGTGCATCACTTCCCGCAACGGCAGTGATATTATTGCGCGCAGCCGTTATGCACGCTATTTTATTACCAAGGCCGGTAAAATATCGTGAATTGTAAATTTCTATCGCATCTATGTCTGACTGCACGTTACCAATACTATGACGGAACGGATGGAACGGATGAGGTACGATAATTACTACCGTGTCGTGCTTCTCACGCGCTATCTTTATCGTTTCCGCAGGCGATAAGCCATCATCTATCTTTTCTTCGATACCGAGCACGAGTAAATGACCCTTAGATGTTGTTACTTCCATACCAGGGATAATTATCAAATCCAAATGGTTATCTGCTACGTATTCTCGTGCAGCAAAAGAGCCGTCCATTGTGTCGTGGTCGCATATTGCGATCCCATCGAGCTTTTGCACGATTGCACTTGCTATTACCGCCTTTACGGAATCATGCCCGTCATGCGAGTAATTAGTGTGCACGTGCAGGTCAAGTGTTAAAGTCATAGTTTGGGGCATAGGTCGTCATAATCATATTAGTAGTTGTTGTATTTGTAATCTTGTGGTTGCTAATAGTTTACTTTACATATCCTCGGGCGCATGAGCGATCTTTATCAACGCCTCCTTCTCCATGAAATGCAATTTACCAGGAACGATGAGCACATGTGGTAGCGCGCCAAATTCAAAGCTATTTAGTATATTCATATAATCTGCCTTCACAACCGGGTTATCTGATCCAGCCCTTGCAATAGCAACAAGTATCGACTGTTTTAGCTCGTTACCGTTTTTTTTCGCCTCCACTGCTTCCAGCAGCTTCAATGCTTCTGCTATGGACATTGAGATGTCGAGATAGAGCAGCGTATGCAACCCACGCTCTCGATTCGCTATTATCGTTTCGTACGGCACTTCAGATATAACGTCCTTATAGGCAGGAGAGACAGTTATGGATTTACCAAACTTGTAATTTTGTAGCCCTGATAATCCGGCAACTGCTGATGATATAGACGATGCATGCACTATCTTCGTCTCTATCCCCTTATCTATCGCTCTAAGCCGTAAATCAAGATGCGTTGTGGCGATCATCGCATCACCGCCACAGAGTAGGACGATTTTCTGGTACTTTGCGAGCTTTAGTATCCCCTCTTCTGCTGTCTCTTCTATGTCTCTCCGCTCAAGCACAAAGATTCGCTTGCTGTACATCCGCTCCATCGCTTCTATCGTTTTCCCACCTAACGGCGAGGTATAAAACTCAGCATAAATTACGTCTGCATTCCGTATCGCTTCTAACCCCTTTAAGGTTATGTCCTCTTCATCGTATAGGCCAAGACCTACAAAAGTTAGCATAAACATACTTCCCTTTTAGAACAAGAAAAGTTTTGCTTCATAAACCTTTATAGTGTGCATTTTCTCTGAGTCGGAACTTTTTATATGGCTTTATATATCATATCAGCGATTTAAGTCTCATAGGGATGCCTATGAGAACTAGCAAAATAATCAACCAACGACTCAAAGAGAAGCCTTTAGGAAGGATGACCTACATCTTTCGAGAAATGCAATGGTCAATCCTTTTTGGGATAAATGTTGTCGATACATATAATCTAGCCATCAAACTTTAAGAAAGTTTAAGCACAAAAAGTTTTCAATTGTGGAATTTCCGCACTATCCTTGCGGTCCCACAATTCAAAAATGGGAGGGAAAGAGAGGTAAATAGGGCTTTAAATCCAAAAAGAAGTGATTGCTTTAGTACATAAATTAATTGAGGGACGGCCACTTATAAAGGTTAAAGAGATTAACCAACAAGGAATCATTCATGAAGCTGAGAATAGGGGATAGCATTGTTTCGCCTGTTAAGTGAGTGCGATAGCACCGAAGCGAGTGAAAGCGAGCGGAGAGTTTTGCTTGGCTGTTTATTTGTTCAATTCGATTAAGGATGAGGTATCGATAATGTAACAGTTTGAAGTCATTTTCTCGCTCTAGCCAATACTTTATCGAAATTTTTCGATTTGGTAGAAAGATAATTTAGTTTCAAGAACATCTTCATAAGCCCTCTTTGTAATATAGTTTAATTTAAACAGGGTAAATAAAATCATGGCCTTACTGACTTTATACTTCCTTGAAAATGTGTTGAGTGTTTTTGTCTCCGTTAAAACATCTCGTTTGGAATCGAATAATTGTATAATTATCAGCGATAATATCGGGCTTTTCATAGATTCTCACTCGTTCTACTTTCGGTTTTGTCTGGTAGTTAATATTTCTCGATAGCGCACTTCCAATTTCCTGTAAGCTCCTGGCTTTTCTTAGAACGACAATAGTCTTCTTATCGAAGACATTCTTTTTACCAGGAAGCATTCGGTAATCGTTTTATTCCCGTTGTCTCTGAACTTTTGTACCACTTTGGTCACAAAGTTTGCCATTGTAACATTAGTAGACGATAATTACCCTTGTGGTCATCTCGCACCCAGAAAGATAATTATATCAACAAAAAGCAGCACAAAACTTACCATTAGCATACGCAGCCCCCAAACTAGCCACCGCTGCTTCGTATCCGCTATCTCCTCAATGATGCGTCTCGCATCCGCAGGATCGTCCGGATGAACGGTATACGATTTTGTCATGAGCACCATTGTTGCGCAGCCCAGAACCATGAACCAGAGCAGAATCGGCGCTGAGAAAAGAGATACGAGCAGCCAGTGATCATATGATGCCGCGTCAAACATAGTCTTCAGATCGGAAAAGGTTATAGCGTGAAAATAGACGCCTTCAAGAAAGCTTGCAGCCAATATTAAGTGCTTGGCGCTCCCCTCTATCGAGGCTATTGATTCCTTCGCCAGCTCAAGTATGGTGTTCTTCCAGAATACGTCCACAGGCTGAGGCGGTCTGCCGCTTATTTCCTCTGTCATCTTTTATCACACATAAATCTCATTCTCCTTACCGCAGTAGGGGCAGGTTTTTAGGAGACGTTTTTTATTAGTCCTTGATTCTATGGGTCTTGTTGATGGTGTCTGTCCTTTGTATATTGTCATGGGGGGATTTAATTCTGATACAGAAACAGTGAACTTTTTATGGCAGTTCCAGCACTTAATAACTATATTCCTTTCGCTACTCATTTGCGGTTAGCTCCTCATTGTATCTATTGAAGAGTGCATCGCCTATTTCTTCTTTTAGCTTTGATATGAGTTGTCCTGCTAAATCCTTGTAAGGTGAATTGAGTTCATTGAATATAACAAAAGCATGGAGGTAACATCTCAAAGCTTCCTTGTAATTCTCTTGTGCGTGGAAAATCCGTCCCATCTGACCGAGGGTGCTTGCAATCCCGCTTTTGTTTCCCAGTTCTTTAGCTATTTTCAGGCTCTCATGATACATTTTCTCCGCTTCTTCGTACCTGCCCTGGCCCTGGTGTATCATACCCAACTGGTGGAGGGTGATTGCAATCCCGCTTTTGTTTCCCAGTTCTTTAGCTATTTTCAGGCTCTCATGATACATTTTCTCCGCTTCTTCGTACCTGCCCTGGCCCTGGTGTATCATACCCAACTGGTGGAGGGTGATTGCAATCCCGCTTTTGTTTCCCAGTTCTTCACTTATTTTTAAGCTCTCTTGACACATTTTTACCGCTTCTTCGTACCTGCCCTTGTCCTGGTGTATCATACCCAACTGGTGGAGGGTGATTGCAATCCCGCTTTTGTTTCCCAGTTCTTTAGCTATTTTCAGGCTCTCTTGACACATTTTTACCGCTTCTTCGTACCGGCCCTGATCCTGGTGTATCATACCCAACTGGTGGAGGGTGCTTGCAATCCCGTTTTTGTCTCCCAGTTCTTCACTTATTTTTAAGCACTCTTGATACATTTTTACCGCTTCTTCGTACCTGCCCTGATCCTGGTGTATCATTCCTAACTGGTGGAGGGTGATTGCAATCCCGCTTTTGTTTCCCAATTCTTTAGCTATTTTCAGGCTCTTTTGATACATTTTTACCGCTTCTTCGTACCTGCCCTGGGCCTGGTGTATCATACCCAACTGGTGGAGGGTGCTTGCAATCCCGCTTTTGTCTCCCAGTTCTTCACTTATTTTTAAGCACTCTTGATACATTTTTACCGCTTCTTCGTACCTGCCCT
>CAZOEM010000030.1:4546-14379 GCA_964578735.1 uncultured Halobacteria archaeon
CCGCTTCTTCGTACCTGCCCTGCGCATAGTGTACATTACCCATCTGGTGGAGGGTGCTTGCAATCCCTCTTTTGTCTCCCAGTTCTTTCTCTATTTTTAAGCTCTCTTGATACATTTTTACCGCTTCTTCGTACCTGCCCTGGCCCTGGTGTATTATACCCAGATGATGGAGAGCAGCAGCCTTCACCACACCTGTTGCACTTTCCGCAGTTTCCTCATTCAATTCCCTCACGAGGTTAATGAACCCCCCTCTATGTAGCGGCTCAGTCAAATCCTGCACTAACTCGCCTGCTTTATTGTACTCACCAGCAGAATAGAAAAACCAGCGTGATTCTAAGAAATTTTTGACGTTTCTTTTATCCTTTCCAGCATTTAAATATATTTGCGCAGCAGTAATTTGACTCTCTTTTAAGCCAGAAGCGCCATCTATTTGCTCGTGCAGTTCAAAAGCAAAGGAGCGTGTATTTGTGTGCATCTCATACATATTCGATGCAATCCTGTTAAGCAAGCTCTTGTGCAGCAGATACCCGATTCGCTCATCATCGCCACCCAAAGCAACAAGGAAGTCCTGATTCACTGGCTTACGGTAGACAGAAACGCACCGGAAGAACCTCTTTGTCGCATCGTCCGGCAGCCATTCATAAAGCTTATTGAGCAGCGTGGTCTCCACAAATTCCTTCTGCAGTTCTTTTACATCAAGCAGCACATTTCCTATTGCCACATCATTCGCAGCAGCAGCCACAAGGTCTATAATATATGGACTGCCCCCAGCCTTCTCGTAAATAAGCAGCTTCTCTTCATCGGTAGTGTTGCAAAGCGCGGGCATATTCGCAATCAGCCTGAACGCCTCCATTATCGTCAAATCCGGGAGCAGTACAGACAGGATATTGCCTTGATAGCGGTTGTCGCGAGTAAACAAAAAATCCAGCCTACTTGTTATCATCATCCTGCTCTCGCGAAGATTGGTAGTAAGCGTTTCAAGGAGGTGCCTGACAAGTTCGTCCTTTACCACATGCGGCTCTTTTGTCGCATCAAGCATATCCTCGAAATTGTCAAAGATGATGAGGTAACGAGAGGCGTTCAACGCTTGTGGTAGATACTCTATCTTCTGCGCAATATCGAGTGGAGCCTGCATTACCTGATCGAACATTTTATTCCCGTTAAGCGCGAGAAAGGTATTGAGTTCAAGCAAAATCTGCTCGGCTGTGGGAACCGACTTGCAACCTAAGGTGAGAACAGCGTGGAAGTGCTCTTCACTCTGCTCAACCGCCCGTGCAGCAAGACTTGACTTACCTATACCTCCCGGACCCAGTATCATAATACAGCGCGCATCTCCTCCTTTAAGGGCACGAGCAATCAGCCTCTGCTCTCTCTGCCGACCCACAAATATATTGCCTGGGTTAGGCAGATTTATCTTGCTGAAACCTTTGGGTACAGGCGGCACAAGCTGCGGCGCTGCCACATCAAGCTTGAACAGATTTAGATCAGGTGCTGAAGTAATTAACACAGGAATACCCCAATCACTAAGACTGTGTGGCTCAGGATTCTCTATGGTTGCTCTGGGCGAGTGCATAGAAAGACGTGCTTCTCCAAGTGCGACATCCACAGGCTGACCGGATGCTAGCGCTTTATATAATCGGGATGCGAAAATATTGGCTGAGTCATCCCGGATACTCTGCTGCATAGCAATGACCGCAGGTATGCCCTTTTTAACCAGTGCGCCTGCAACACTGGAGAAAGAATCAGAGGTTTTTGTCTTCGATGTTTGGCAGCCGCTTAACACCACAAGTCGAACATCTCTATTTGCGAGACGCTCTGCAAGTTTTGTGCCACTGACGTTCAGTGATTTATCACGGCCATCCTCAAGCAGAAGCACACCACCCTCTGCAAAGCCGCCATGACCTGTATAATGGATAATATGTGGATTGAACGCAAGCATAGCATCGTGTATTCGTTCCAGAGAAGCTTCATCTTCCCACTTTACGACAAGCCGGCCTTCGTCTATGAGCGGCTTCAGTGCCTCCTTTATCAATCGTTTCTCTCTTACTACATCAAGCTTCTTAAACTCTGGGAGGTCAGGCGGGTTTGATATAATTACAAGAAGCCGAACAGGGCGCGAAATCGTTTCTAACGCGGCTGCTTTATCTTCTAAGGTCGGTGCCCGTATAAGAACGTTCTCTCTGCATTTGAATATAAATTCACCTTCGGCTACAAGATACTCCCAGGGTAGTGATTCAAGACCTGGCGGCAGATGGAGTCGCAGACAAAAACCATCCTTGCTCAATCTTCTAAAATCCTCGGCTACCGCGCCATCGAAAAGGTAATTATATAGTTTGTTACCGTAATTCTTCAATTTGATTTCAAATTCCTCGCCTGCATCTCCATGACTGATGCCTTGCATTATATCTTGAAGCACCTGTTTTTCCGCGAGATCAAAACGCAACATGAATTCGTGTTTCGCATCGGTATTCAGTAGATGCACAAGATATGTTGATTTCGGGTTTTCAACAATTCTTAGCTCAATAGTATTCATTCCTCTCTTTCTGCCTTTTAATGATTTTGAGTTTATGCACAATCCGTCACATCACCTTCTTTTAGATTTAGATGGAATAAGTTTTTCAACCAGCGGATTGAGGACGTACTTAATCCCTCTTTCATCCTCCAATTTCACCAAAAGATCATTTTGTACAAGATTTTCTACTATCGGAATAGCCTCCATGAAGGTATGCACTTTAAGGCGATCCAGAACCTCTAAAGATGTATCTTCTGATAGCCCTGCACTCTCTCCTAAAACTTCTAAGATATATCTTACTTCTGGTGTGATTTCAAGATATATGTCTTTCTCTACTTCCCCCGTTATCTTGGGCAGCTCATTTTCTCCTATTTCTTTAAATCCCGCAGTTGCTGCCGCATCGAGAACTCTAAAACAAATGGAATTAAGAACACCGGGGATTCCATAGCTTTTTTCAATAATCCAGGACAAAACTTCTTCTGTAAATGGTTTAATTTCTTCCGACTTCTCTTTCCTGCCGATATTTAAATAATTTACTACAATTTTTCGTAGTTCCGTACTTAAGAGAGGTTTCAACTCGATCTTCTTATCAAAGACCCTGAGAGCTGATGTGTAGATGTCCCTTGTTACACCAAGAGGATGACCAGTGAGAATAAAAGAGCAATTAGAGAAAAGAATATCCCTCGCTTCAACAAGTATTCGTCTCACAGCGTTTGGCTCCTTCTTTTCTATATCATCCACTGCAATAATTATTCGTTCATATTTTCGATCTGCTAACTCCAGTAGCTTATTAATATGGTGGCGTGGCTCTTCTATTCTCACCTGCTCCGTCGTGGTAATAGCTGACTGAACTCCGCCTTTTACACCTAACAGAGGGATGCCTGCTTTTACACCACCATAAATCTGCTCTTTCATGCTCTTTGCCTTTTCGATACCTACCACACTCTCTAAAATCCTTTTCGCCTCTTCTTCCTCAGCCATCAAGCTATTAGCTAAACCTAAAAGAACAGTTTTCGCAAGGTCTAAAGGTGTATCGCCTATTAGCGAAGTATAGATGACCAACGGATTGTCAATTTCCTTTAGCTTTCTCAACGTTTCTAAGATAAAAACTGTTTTTCCAACCCCAAAGACGCCATAAATAAGCAAATTTCGCGGAACTTCTAACACCGTGGGTATAGCCAAGGACATCTCTCTTTCTCGTCCTGTGAAAATCTGACTGAGTAGTCGCGGCTCAGGTGGGCGGCCAGAGAATGGATTATGGGTTAAGTCCCAGTTTTTGAGTGTTTCTTTCCTCTTTCGATAAACCTCTATTTCACCCATCTTTCACTCCTTTTAATAGACGTAACATCTGGCGAATAGCCTTAATTCGATCTGCATCCTTTAAATTCATAAATATCTGTTCAGCCTCCTCTAAATCGTGAGTTGCATCCTTAAACATTTGTGTTTGCAGTTCTAATCTTCCCAAGGCAAACATTACCCTTGCCTTACCTCGTTCATTTTTTATTCTCTCATAAAGTCGCAAAGAATCCTTATAGTATCTGCGCGCCATTTCATAATTATTCATGAGATGGTGAACCAATCCTGATTCGAATAGTGCTCCTGCTTCTCCATTCAAATTGTTCATAAGTCGAAAGAGTTTGAAGGAGTCGTTAAAAGAATCCAAAGCTTCATGCCATTTTCCCTGTATAACCAAATTTTTTCCTAATTGTAGAGAAGTATCAGCAACTTCTTGCTTGGCACCCAATTCTCTAAAAATAATCAGACTATACCCATAATCCTTTACTGCTTCTTCATGCTCTCCTTCCTCGTGGTGAATCATTCCAAGCTGGCGAAACGTGCTTGCTAATCCTCTTTTATCGCCCAGTTCTTCCTTTATTCTCAGGCTCTCTTCATACAATTTAACCGCTTCTTCGTACCTGCCCTGGTCTTGGTGAATCATTCCCAGTTGGTGAAGCGTGTACGCGATTCCTCTTTTATCGTACAGTTCTTCACTCATTTTCAGGCTCTCCTGATACATTTTCTCCGCTTCCTCATACCTGCTCTGGTTTTGGTGAATCATTCCCAGTTGGTGAAGCGTGTACGCGATTCCACCTTTATCAACCAGTTCTTCCTTTATTTTCAAGCTCTCTTCATATAATTTCACTGCTTCTTCATACCTGCCCAGGTCTTGGTGAATCATTCCAAGTTGATGAAGCGTGCTTGCTATCCCGCTTTTGTTTCCCAGCTCTTCCTTTAATTTTAAGCTATCCTGGTACATTTTCACTGCTTCTTCGTATCTGCCCTGCAAATAGAGGACATTTCCCCTCTGGTGTAGTGTTCTTGCTATACCTCCTTTATCGCCCAGTTCTTCCTCTATTTTCAGGCTCTCGCTATACATCTTCATGGCTTCTTCGTACCTGCCCTGGTCCTGGTGTATCATTCCTAGATGATGCAGAGCAGCAGCCTTCACCACACCTGCCGTAGTTTTCACAGTTTCCTCATTTAATCCCCTCACGAGGTTAATAAACCCCCATCTATGTAGCGGCTCAGACAGATCCAGCACTAACTCGCCTGCTTTATTGTATTTGCCCGCAGAGTAGAAAAACCAGCGTGATTCTAAGAAATCATCGGCATCTCCTTTCTCCTTTCCTGCGTTTAGATACATTTCCGCAGCAGTAATTTTACTCTCTTTTAAGCCAGAAGCGCCATCTAGTTGCTCATGCAGGTCAAACGCAAAGGAGCGTGTATTCGTGTGCATCTCATACATATTCGCTGCAATCCTGTTAAGCAAGCTCTTGTGCAGCAGATACCCTATTCGCTTATCATCCCCACCCAAAGCAACAAGGAAGTCCTGATTCACTGGCTTGCGGTAGACCGAAACGCACCTGAAGAACTTCTTTGTCACATCGTCAGGTAACCACCCATAAAGCTTATTGAGCAGCGTGGTCTCCACGAATTCCTTTTGCAGTTCTTTTACATCAAGCAGCACATTTTCTATTGGCACATCCTTCGCAGCAGCAGCCAGAAGGTCTATAATATATGGACTGCCCCCTGCCTTATCGTAAATAAGCCGCTTCTCTTCATCGGTAGTGTTGCTGCTAAGCGCGGGCATATTCGCAATCAGCCGGAACGCCTCCATGATCGTCAAATCCGGGAGCGTTACTGACAGGATATTGCCTTGATAATGGCTGTCTCGCGTAAACAAAAAATCCAGCCTGCTTGTTATCATCACCCTGCTCTCGCGAAGATTGGTAGTAAGCGTTTCAAGCAGATGCCTGACAAGTTCGTCCTTTACCACCTGCGGCTCTCTTGTCGCATCAAGCATATCCTCAAAATTGTCAAAGATGATGAGGTAGCGAGAGGCGTTCAACGCTTGTGGTAGATACTCTATCTTCTGCGCAATATCGAGTGGAGCCTGCATTACCTGATCGAACATTTTATTCCCGTTAAGCGCGAGAAAGGTATTGAGTTCAAGCAAAATCTGCTCGGCTGTGGGAACCGACTTGCAACCTAAGGTGAGAACAGCGTGGAAGTGCTCTTCACTCTGCTCAACCGCCCGTGCAGCAAGACTTGACTTACCTATACCTCCCGGACCCAGTATCATAATACAGCGCGCATCTCCTCCTTTAAGGGCACGAGCAATCAGCCTCTGCTCTCTCTGCCGACCCACAAATATATTGCCTGGGTTAGGCAGATTTATCTTGCTGAAACCTTTGGGTACAGGCGGCACAAGCTGCGGCGCTGCCACATCAAGCTTGAACAGATTTAGATCAGGTGCTGAAGTAATTAACACAGGAATACCCCAATCACTAAGACTGTGTGGCTCAGGATTCTCTATGGTTGCTCTGGGCGAGTGCATAGAAAGACGTGCTTCTCCAAGTGCGACATCCACAGGCTGACCGGATGCTAGCGCTTTATATAATCGGGATGCGAAAATATTGGCTGAGTCATCCCGGATACTCTGCTGCATAGCAATGACCGCAGGTATGCCCTTTTTAACCAGTGCGCCTGCAACACTGGAGAAAGAATCAGAGGTTTTTGTCTTCGATGTTTGGCAGCCGCTTAACACCACAAGTCGAACATCTCTATTTGCGAGACGCTCTGCAAGTTTTGTGCCACTGACGTTCAGTGATTTATCACGGCCATCCTCAAGCAGAAGCACACCACCCTCTGCAAAGCCGCCATGACCTGTATAATGGATAATATGTGGATTGAACGCAAGCATAGCATCGTGTATTCGTTCCAGAGAAGCTTCATCTTCCCACTTTACGACAAGCCGGCCTTCGTCTATGAGCGGCTTCAGTGCCTCCTTTATCAATCGTTTCTCTCTTACTACATCAAGCTTCTTAAACTCTGGGAGGTCAGGCGGGTTTGATATAATTACAAGAAGCCGAACAGGGCGCGAAATCGTTTCTAACGCGGCTGCTTTATCTTCTAAGGTCGGTGCCCGTATAAGAACGTTCTCTCTGCATTTGAATATAAATTCACCTTCGGCTACAAGATACTCCCAGGGTAGTGATTCAAGACTTGGCGGCAGATGGAGTCGCAGAAAAAAACCATCATTGCTCAATCTTCTAAATTCTTCGGCTATCGCGCCATCGAAAAGGTATTTATAAAGTTTGGTGCCATAATTCTTCAACTTAATTTCAAATTCCTCGCCTGCATCTCCATGACTGATGCCTTGCATTATATATTGAAGTACCTGTTTTTCCGCGAGATCAAATCGCAACTCAAATTCAGATCGTGCATCTGTACCCAATAACTGCACATAATAAGTGTAATTCGCTTTTTCATCAACTCGTAGCTCGATAGTATTCATAGCGTTGCTTATGATAAGGCACTGAGGATATATAAAATTAATAACATACTTGCATAGCCCCTTTAAATAACCCCCGATTTTCTCGTGATGATTGTGACACTACAAGTCAAACCTGTATCCTGCATCCTGCATCCTTTCAATTACGCGCCAGAATAATCTTCGATACATATTTCGCTAATGCAACAATTGTCAGTATAGGTGGCGCACAGGGTGTAGCAGGCAGCACAGACGCATCTGCTACGTACAACCCATTTACTTCCGTAGCCAGATTTTTATCCACAGCCGCTCCGATTCTCGCAGTCCCACCGGGATGCGCACCCCTCGCTGGCGTAGCGACAAATGTAGAAGGGTCTGCACCTGCTTCTGCTAATATAGCGCCTGCAGCAGAAGCACCTTCTGAGAGAAGAACTGTATCTCTGTTCGTTATACCCTTCTCCACGGTCTCATTTACCGCACCTACCGCTTCATCTTTTATCTTTACCATTATCCCAAGGACATCATCCGGTGTGACTTTCAGCCCACGCTCTTCCAGCCTTTTCAACAGAAGGTTAGAAAAATGAGGATACAGAACGAACTTATTGAATTCTATAACGGCATTCATTACTATCTCCTTGTTTAACCGTATCCCGTCAAGAACAGCGCCAATTGTGGTGAACGTGTCAACGAACATATTGGGTGTAGTCGGCAGCCCAAGCCTTTTCAATAACTGAGGCGTTTCTAAAGCTCCTGCGGAAAGCACAACTATATCGGCAGAAAGAATTTTGTTATCGCATCTTACACCAGCCACTTCGCCATTCTTTACTAATACATCATCAACTGGCATTTCGGTTATTATCTTCGCACCGTTCTTCTCCGCTTCCGTTACAAATTCGACGGCACCCCATTTCGCTCCGTTTGGGCAGCCCGATGCACAATTACCACACATCTTGCAGTTCGCAGGGTCAATAAACTTCGGCATCTTCTTCACTGCAAAACCGAGCTTCTCGGCAGCCGCCATAATCCGTTTTGTCGCGTTTCCGAAGTGAGAATCCGGAAGCGGATTTACTCCTAGTTCCTTCTCAGCATCCTCAAATTCATTGCTTAAATCAATTCCGAACACACGCAACTCTTTCTCCAAAGCTCTTACTCCGTTTCCTGCTGACACCATGGTAGTGCCGCCCAGACATATGGTTCTGAGAATCTTAACCTCGGTACCAACGTTCGCATAGCATGTAAAAGCTTCTTTTTCCGCTATCTTAGGGCCCTTTTCTATAAGCGTCACGTCAATGCCATTACCTGATAGCTCTTTCGCTACGGTGGATCCGCCTGCACCTGAGCCCACAATTATTGACTTCATACAATGTATATATTTTGATTACGTCACCAGCCCCTTTCCTCATAATCTCCGATATGTGCAATTTTAATGCATCCACAAGTTCACTTCTCACTTTTACCTCTCCAGCGACCCATTTTCCTCTTCCCGGTGTTCCTCTCTTTCTATACCCAAGAGCTCGCAGGACTTTCTCATGATATTCTTTCTGTCACCACCTACCGTCTCAAAGAGAGAGAGGGAAAATATTCTGATTTTATACCGAACAATCAGGATAATTTACGTGGTTAAACCTACCGATAGAGTTAAGAAGTACCAACTAAAACCTGCCGATATATTTATACCATTCGAGATTTATCTATCCATCATGGAGAGCGAAGAGATAGCGAAACGATTGGAGGGTGTGGAGCTATGAGCGAAGATGCAGTAAAGGTGCATCCAGTCATAGATGACACATATCAGAGCATAAAAGCGATATTAGAAAAAGCACGCAGCACTGCATACCGTGCTGTTAATTTTGCTATAGTTCAGGCTTACGGAGAGATAGGCGGGTTTATCGTTGAACAAGAGCAGAAAGGAGCCGAGATGGTGGAATATGGCAAATGACTTATAATTTATCATACTTTCCCAAATTGTGACGCGCTGCGTCACGAATTGAGATGGACACATTATCGGCTTCTACTTAGGGTTGATAAAGAAGAATTTTTACATGTTGGAATTAGTCAAGAATAATTGGAGCACTCGTGAACTGGAACGGTAGATAAATTCTCTTCTGTACGAGCGGCTCGCATTGTGTAAAGACCGCAAAAAGGTGCTGGAGTTTTACAATTACGTTTTGAAGTGCTCTGTGCTTATTGATTTGAAGGTTGGTAAGCTCACGCATCAGGACATCGAGCAGATGGACTTTTATGTGCGCTACTTCGAGAAAGAGGAGAGATTGGTAGGTAATAGTCCAACTATCGGGTTGATTCTTTGTAGTGATAAAAAAAAAACGCTTGACATTAGTAATCCGTTGGGCGATGAGGAAAATTCTTTCCGGGCATGAAAAATACTCACGTGTAAGAATAAAGGAGCTTCGACTTTCAAAGCGAGGTATTTAAGATGTAGATGCAATGCAATTTTTGTTAGATGCCTTTATAAAGTTGAACATACACATAACTCACCAAAATCCAGGGTAGTTTCCTATAACACAGTAAATTATCGTTTTCTATTTA
>CAZOEM010000031.1:0-5723 GCA_964578735.1 uncultured Halobacteria archaeon
TTTTGCGCCAATTTTCTATTATTTACTTTTATCGCTCTTTTATAGATTTTCTATTTCTCTTTATCTTCTCATACTTTTCCAGGTATGCATCAAAAGAAAATTCATCTGTCCTGATAATAAATTCGTCCATACCAATACTATTCATGAAATCAGTTGTCTTTAAAAACTGATAATCAAAACCGATATTTGGCACTTTTTGCGCCCACCCAAGAATGCACGGGTGTAGACGTTGGCTAATCAGATAATCAAATTTCCCAATTAGTGAGCACATTTTGAGCGCATTGTTTGAAAATGGCATCAGTTTCGGGTTGTTTTTGTTCTTCATTAGGTTAATAACCTTTTTCGCTGCTTCTGTATCGCTGTCATTTTCATTCTCTGTGAATGAGAAGAAATGTATCTGAGCTCCTTCTTCAACGAAATGGTCTGCCAACTTGGCAAATATCGCATATATCTCCTCGTTTCTTAGATATTGCGGTTCTCCTGTTTTCATAAATCTCACATTCATTCCTACATTAAAGTCCCAATTCAATTTGTCATTTATGGGAATAGGATAAAAATTTAATGCTGGGTCGCCAATAACATCTACTTCGCTTACTATTCCATTGGAGATAAATAATTGTTGACTAATAGGTCCTCGAACTCCTTTCAAAATGGCTCTGTTAAACAGCTCCTTCATGTGAATGCGATCTTTTTCTGGCAACTTCTCTTTTTCCCTCCTAAAACCGCCTCCAAAGATGACTAATGGCGTTTTTCTATTTCTTGATATTTTGTGAAGGTTTATCTTATCAAATCCAAAGATAGACATATAAAGGCTCATAGAGTCAAATCCAAGAATAGAGCCACCCCCAATTACAATTAAATCGTTTTTGATGAGATATGAATGAATCATGCGAAGTTTAAAATCCTTTATTATTGAGAGAGGAGCAAATTGTAACTTGATTCCTTTTTTTTCTGCTTCTTCAAAGAATAATTGTTTGGTAACTTCTGCTATTATGTCATCTCCTATTGCGTTATATCCATACCATCCAAGTAATAGGATTTTGTATTTTTTGTTTGATTCATCCATCGTTAATCCCCCTTTTTGTCGCCAATTTTTTCCCCTCAGCGATCAACGTGTATCCTTTATCTTTCACTCCGAACAATTTATCTGAGACTAAACATAAATATGCCAGAGGAAACATGCAAAACCATAAAACTCCTGACCATCCTAAGTTGATTCCAATCTTACAGAAAAACGTTGTTATGCGTGAATTCAAAAGGTATTTACTTCTGACCATACTAAATCCCGTCATCTCAAATTTATTTTTCATCGTCTCGCGCGTGTAATAATTTACAACATAAGCGATTTTTCTGTGTCGCTCTTTGATTTTGTCACCGATTAAATGCGTTAAACAGGGGACGGTTAGAACGATACTTCCATTTGGTCTTAAAACCCTGCACGCATCCTTTAACGCCTTTATGTCATCTCTGATATGCTCTAAGGAAGAGCTGAATACAATCTTGTCGAAGTATCCGTCAGGATATGGCAAATCTTCTGCATCTCCAACTTCAAATTCGCATGCTATCTTCTCTCTTTCTGCAAGACGCTTTGCAGAGCTTATCGCATCTTCCGACAAATCAATTCCATGAACTTCGCATCCTCTTTCTGCAATCTTAAGGCTCAATGTCCCCCCCCCCCGCAGGCAACATCCAATATCTTCTCGCCTACTTTTGGATCTAAATATTCAAAGAGACTTCTAAATTCGATTATTCTGATAATGTTTGGTGTGCAAATCCATTTGTATATCAGATGTCCAATGCGATTTTTCATTTCATCTCTCATTTTTTGAACCCCGCTATCGCTTTTTCATAAACCTCAATCGTCTTCTCGGCAATCTTGTCCCATGATAAATCTGTCTTCAATTTCTTATATGCATTCTCACCCATTTCTCTTCTTAATTTTTTATCCTTTAATAATTTTATTATTGCCTCAGCCAAAGCCTCGGAATTTTTTGGTGGAACAATGAATCCTGTTACTCCATCATCAACGATTTCAGGAATGCTGCCAACATCTGTCACAACAACTGGTTTTTTGAAGCCGTATGCCGTTGGAATTACACCGCTTTGCGAGGCATCAATGTAAGATAACACAACTAAGCTGCATCTTTGGAATAGTTCCGCACCTTCTTTATAGGGAATGCGATAATTGTATACAATAAAATTATCTTTGTTTATCATCATCTTTTCGTATTTTTTAAAGTCCTCTCCAGTTCCTGCAATAATTATTTTCGCCTCGGGCACTTCTTTTGTTATCATTGGTTCTGCTTTAATCAAATATTCTAATCCTTTGTATTTCCATATCCTGCCAAAGAACAAAATCAAATTCCCATCTTCTTTTATATTTTTTCTTTCGTATATTTTGAACGGTGCAACATTATGCTCTCCTATGGGTATTACATGTACCTTTTCTTCAGTAATGTTATATTCTTTTATCATTTGTTCCTTCAATTTTTCGCCGTGGACGATTATTTGGTCTGAATATTTTCTACCACAATAGTTAACAAAACGTGCTCGCAAGTAATTTTCGCCTATGTGTGGTTTCACATCATGAAACGTGGTAATCCATATGTACTTTTTATATAACGAAGGCAATATAAGTGGAAGCCAGAGGTGCCCTTGCTGTACGTGGATAATATCTGGACTGAAGATTGTTATTTGCTTAAATAACTCATAGATATGATGGATATTTTTTAATGGGTAAAAAAGTCGTGGCTGTTCATAAATATATGTTGCTATGCCTGTATCAACAGAGTGTTGGTGCTCTTGAATTTGATTGTCTGGTATTATGAGGAGTGTTGTCAGTCCAGTTTTAGAGAGTGAGTTTGCTAAATTAATTGTGTAATCGATAAATCCGAGGGATAGCAATACGATCCGTATGTTTTGCGATCTCATGCTATATCACCTCTATAAATTATATTTTATAAACACATCCAAAGTTCCCAATTTTAATATTTTTAGCGTTGCGTTCTCTAACAAAGTCATCAAAAGCATTATTCTGCAAAACATCATGAGAGCAAAGTAACCCTCCTTTGTTTATGTAGTTCCAGCTAACTTTATATTCAAAAATCATGTGTCTATACATGTGTCTGCTGTCATGAATAAATACATCAATATTAGAAAGCTCAGATAACAATTTTGGTAATATTTTTTGGGAATCACCAAAATAGAGAGTCCAGTTATCTCTTAACTGCTCTGGAACTAACCACCCCACATCTTTTCCAAGAGGTATTGCACCATGATGCTTTGAATGGATACCAATTTTTCGTAGAGTATCTTTATGGAGAGTGTCTTCATAAAGTGGTTTATCTATGCTATGTAGATACCCTCTTCCATTCTTTAAAATAGCAGATAAGATATAATAAGTGGAACCACCATTCGCTACACCGGTCTCCACAATTCTATTTGCTTTAACTGCCCTTAGTAAAATATACAAAATAACACCATCTACGTCTATAGTGCCCATTCCAGTCGAATTTTCTGTTTTATTTTTGATGTCTTCTTGTATAATCAATGCCTCCTCATAGTATTCATCAATATCCTTTTTATCAATCCCTAAAAAATCAGATATAGTGTTGATAATATTATCCCGATTATATTCAGCAGGATTACATTCTTTTCTCTGAATATAGTTTGTCCACACATCTACAACTTTGTATGGATCCTTGACAACATCTACAATGGTTCTTAGCGTAATTTCCATATTTATCAACGCCCTAAGTTTATTCATAGATTTTCAACCTCTTAAATATTTCTTCCCATGTCTCACTTACATTCTTCTTCAGATGATTTTTCTTTACTTCTTTTAAAGCATTCTCTCTAAGCATATTATAATATTGCTCATCGTTTAGCAATTTGATTATAGCGTTTGCAAATGCATTAACATCACTATAGTCTTTGATCACAATAGAATTTACATTATTTTTTGCCACGTCTGTAGTATCTCCAACATCCGTTACTATTACAGGAACACCACATGCCATTGATTCAATTATTGTAAAGGGAAGCCCTTCTCCCTCAGATGCTAAAACATAAATTCTACTGATGTTATAATAATAACTTGTATCAGATATATATCCTACAAACTCTACATTTTCTGTAATTCCTAATTCTTTACATAGATTTTTCAAATCATTTTTATATGTACCTTCGCTTACACCTCCGGCTATACAGACTTTTATATTCTTTTTATAAATTATCTTCACCTTTTGAATAGCTTTTAGTATTATATCAATGTGTTTTCGCGGTGTCAGTCTACCAAGATACAATACATCATATTTTTTAGGAATACTTGCAGGATAGAATTTTTTATCATCAATAGCATGTGGTAAAATATATATCTTGTTTGGGTCAACTCCATGCCGTATTAGTTTATCTTTCGTTTTTGACCCAGTGACTGTGACAATATCACAATGTTTGAGAATTGTGATGTGCAGCTTCGAAAAAAAAATTCCAAGCACCGCCATTTCATTAATGTGAATCACCGAATGAGAAATAGGTTTCTTTGTTACCTTCGCAGTAATAAATGCGATGATTCCATGTGGAAACATGTAGTAAGACATAATTATATCCGGTTTTTTTATCAATGATAAACAAATTGAAACTAACTGTTTCCATATTATGTTAACCGCTGTAAACTTGCGTATCAGTTTGTGAGGGGAATAATATGTCACTTTAGGCAATTTAGGTCCTGGGAAATCACGCACGATATCTATCTCTTCAACTTTATCCATTTCACTTTTTGGACGGATATGATGTTCCAACCCATCATTTAGTAGCTTCATCGTAATCAATAATTTCATAATTATCACCTGAACCCTTTTTGCAAATAACTTTTTACTATATTTATTGAGAGATTTGGAGGGTATCTATACATGTTCTTAATAAACTGCATTTTCATCTGCATTTTAGCAATTCTTTTATACTTATTAGCTAAAGTAAGATAATCTCCCACAACTGAACGATAATCAGATAAAAATTTGTTTTCAATCTTGTCTCTTATTTCCGAAATGTTGCTTAAAAGTCCATCTCCATCTTTTTCATCTGCAATGTTCGGGTAATATTCCTTGGAGTCGCAAATAACCGGAATGAAATCAATATCTATATCTTTTGTATTCATATCAACTTTTATTTTTGCGATGACGCTCTTTCGAGTGCTTTTTATATACGTGTGGTCAAAAATAAAATTACCAAGACTATACACTATAGGCTTTCCCTTATAAATTTCATAACTTTGAAGCACATGAGGATGCCCCCCTAATATAATATCCGCCCCACAATCAATGAGTTTTCGCCCAATTTCAACTTGTTCAGGCGATGGAAAAAGCACATACTCGTAACCCCAGTGCAATGATACAATAATTAAATCCATAGGATTGTTAATCTTCTTTATATCTCTTATTATATTTTTTTCGGAATTAATTTTGTTATACGGGGGATTGTCAATAAAATCATCAATAAAAGAATATGCCATAACTGCAATCTTAAAACCATTTATTTGTAAGATTTCCGCTTTATTTGCAACTCCTATCGGTGTAATATTATTTTCTTTAAGCAAATTAACGCTTGACAAAAATGCTCTCTCTCCATGTTCCATGATATGGTTATTTGCCACTGAGAGAACATTGAAATTCGCATTTTTCAATCCTTTTATTACATTTGGGTTTGCCCTAAAAAAATTCGATTCA
>CAZOEM010000031.1:5733-14289 GCA_964578735.1 uncultured Halobacteria archaeon
GATTCAAAACCATTTTTATCTGTATGATTTGATATTGGTGCTTCTAAATTGCCAAATACTATATCCCCATTTCTAAAAATATCTTTTACATCCTTAAAAAGATAATCAACGCCTTCACTTTTGATGACGCTTTTGACACCGAAATTATAGCAAAGAGGTTGTTCGCCCAACATTATATCGCCTACTGCATAAATAGTTAAAGTCATGGTTTTTCACCGATGTTATTAATAATAAACTTATACTTCCCAGCCTCCGTCCTCTCAATCTCATCAACAAACTCAAATTCAATATTCCAACCTTCACTTCTTTTCTTTATGATTTCTCTAATCTTATCGAATTGTCCCTCATCAAAATCTTCTTCGGGAACAATTTTTATAACAATTTTATCTAATTTCTCTTGGACAACCTGATACTCCTTCACCCCTTTGCAATACTCCCAAAATATATACAAAAAGAACCAACCATGAACATTTTTCCCTTCTGGTGTTATTAAAATATCAACACTTCTCCCACCCAAGTCTTTCAACAACTTATACCCTCTCCCGCAACCGCAAACATCATCGATAATATGTCCCAGATCTCCAGTATCATATCTGATAAAAGGCATTGCAAAGTTATAAAGGCTCGTTGCGAGTATCACCCCTTCTCCATTCTCTAACTGATTTCCATCCTCATCTACCACTTCCATGATGCTTCTTTCAGTATCAATATGCAATCCTGAATGTTCAGAGCATTCGTAAGCACCAATACCTCCGTCGTTCAATCCATAAGCATCATAAACATCACAATTAAAAATATCTCCAATTTTCTCCCTCATATTTGGATATAGTTTCTCTGCTGTTGCGAATACTGCTGAAGGCTGATGCATTTTGAGATTGTTTTCTTCAATCCATTTTGCAAAGAAGTATATAGAAGAAGCGTATCCTCTTATAAACTTTGGTTTAAAAGAATTTATAATGTTAACATATTCTTTCATCTCTTTTTCTCCCATATCAAATGAAGAGAGCTTCTTTATATTCCTTGCAATTTCATGAACTCGTTTAGCTAAATACAATTTTTTTCCTATATCTAATGAAGCACCAGCTAAGAATACCATTTTATCTCCCAATTCGTATCCAGCATACCCCCATCCTTTATATAGCATTGCACCACCCAGAAATCTATCAGATTTAGATAGTCTATATTTAAATGGAGTTCCGGTTGAGCCTCCTGTGGCCCCTTCATAATATTTCAGTTTATTTAGATTAATAGGTTTAAAATCTTCCCAATTCTGTTTTATTATATCCTTTGTTAGTATAGGGAGCTTCTCTAAATCACCTACCTTTTTTATATCTTCGGGACTCAATTTCAAATCATCGAAGAGCTTATGATAATAAGGTACATTTTTATATGCAAAATTAATCATTACACTTAACTGCTTCCCCTGCTCTTCTTTTAATTCCCCATAAGATTTCCATTGATTTTTTACTAATTTTTTGTACGTAGGATAAAATTTTCTATCCCCTATTTGGTGTGCAGTTATAAATAAATTTCTTGAGATCATTTTAGTCACCTTCCCCAATACATTGATAAACTCGCGTCCCTCCGCTTGAAAAAGCCAAATCGTAGTTTTTCGTTACAGTGCCAAGAAATTGACTACTATTATGCGCACGCATCGTGCCAAACGTCCCAGAAACAGAAACCACACCCCATTTATCCTCAAAATATGGCCTTACAATCACAAGTCCCCGCTTATTTTCGGCATTTCGATTTATACCCGAAGGGTAATTTATTATGCTTTTATCTGATAAACTTATATCTGCTACCGTGGGAATTTTGTACATACTGAACAAAGGGTCTTTGTAGATTATTTCATTGCTTGTGTGACTTACTGCCCATACTGCCGATGCTACCTCCGAACTAGTATAGTCCTCCCTATATACCCGTTCATTGCAATAAATAGCGTCGGTTCTATTAACATAGGGAGTAGTCACCATAAAAAAAATCAGCGCAGCAACCACAAAACATACAAATATCCTACTCCCAGGTTGCCTATATGCCCTATATATTACATATACCGAATAAGCTGCGAGTATAACCAAAAACACCTCTAAAAAGGAGATAAACCGATGTGGAATAAACATATAACCAAGACCAATATATGTGCCAACATAAATTACTGCAAACAACGAGACCACTGCAATTACATACGCGAATCTGGTGAGTGATATATACTTGTGGTTGAGCCATAGTAACAAACCCACAACAGCCAATCCCAATAAGATACTGTATCCAAGATTATACAACAGATTAGACCATATATCAAAAGTTGCGAATACATTTGTGTATGGACAAGCAGAGGTATATTCAGCAAACATCCGCGATATTGAACCTTTTAGCCGTCCTACCATGCCACCAAAAAATGTAGTTCCCCCTTCTCCCATCGTTGACCAGTAAAATACCAGAAATACGAGAAAAAAGGTGAACATTGTAGTATTGATATTCAACGGTAACTTTTTTACCTCGTTATCCTTAAGCTCAAATCGACTTAATAAGAAATTATACACATGTTTGCTAACAAGTAAACTAAAAAATATGATTAAGACACAAAAAGTAGATAATTGATGTGTTAAAACAATACTAAAAATAGATAATAAGATAAAAGCAGAAAATATCGTATTGTTCTTTTCTTGCATGAGACAGAATAGAATTAAAAAGAAAAGACAATGTACTAAAGAGCTTGTGGGTATATTTGTCAGTCCCTTAACTAAAAACATATCGGCGATATTGACAAATAATAATGCAATCAATCCCGTTTGCACGTTTGCAGCAATCTTTTTCACGATAAGAAATGAGAATAAACTCATTATTATGACAAATGGTAAAACAATTGAAAAAAATAGCGTTTTTGATGAATCCGCATCTAAAAGGATACCTGTAGAAGACACGAGAACATGCCATAGTGGTGTATAAATATACTTTGTCTGCAATGTTTCAGAGCCTGGTATATGTCCCAGTTCCGAGATCAGATTCGCAAGTCTCAAATGAAATTGCGTATCGACGCCGGGAATCGTTGCAAAACTGAAGTATCTTCCTGCACGGAAGCTGAGCGAGAGTAAAATTACCTTCAGAATATTCAAATAACATGCGGGCCCTTCTTTATTTATATACAGTATCTCTATGAAGATGGATAGATAAGCGGCAATTACCAGTATGAAATATATGGGCGGCCTGATGTAAATGGCTTGGTGCAAGATATAAATGGATGCTGAGAAGCACAATAGGAAGATAGCGTTTAAAAGTAATAATACCTTTTTATGCGTGTTCTCACCTTTCGAAGTGCCTAGATCTATATCCAAACTCTTTATTCGATGTGACTTTCTGAGATGGAGATACACAAAAGCACCAGCCAAAAAAGCCAATCCCATTCCATATTGGCCTATTCCTGCTGAAAAAGAGAGATATAAAATGACAATCCCTCCAGTTAGAATGAATAGTAAAGAAATTATATCCAGGTTGTTAACTACTTTTCCCATAGTTGTGATCTTCAATTGATTCCAGAATATCTCGCGAATTCAATCTATACATAGCCCCTATTACATCAAACTCCTTTGCAAACGCAATTGTAAGTGATTATTTTCGTTGCCTTTCCCAATCCCTAGATACACAATCCCGCTACCTTTATCAAACACATTCTTACAATCCACAACAACAGGTGATCCCATCAATTCCTTTATCTGTTCCATTTCTATTCCCTTGAACACATCATGATCGCCAACAAACACCGCGCAATCTGCACCCCTTAATGCATCTTCCATACTCTTCTCAGAATAAAACTCTCCAACCCTCGTCTTTATCGATTTTACATAAGGATCATAAACCTTTATCTCGGCACCAAGATTCACCAGTTCCTCGATAATCTTTATCGAAGGCGATTCTCTCGTATCATCAATATTCTTCTTATATGCCAATCCCATAACAGCAACCTTTGCCCCACGTATCTTCTTATTAACCTCTTTCAATCCTATCTCCACTAAATTCACAACATGCACCTTCATGAACTCGTTTATCTCTCCGGACGTTTCGATAAATCGTGGTATAAAGCCGTATCTCTTTGCTATATAAGACATGTAAAAAGGATCGAGTGGAATGCAGTGCCCACCAACACCAGGTCCTGGATAGAAAGGCATAAATCCGTATGGTTTTGTCGCCGCTGCATCTATAACTTCCCATGTATTTATTCCCATCTTTTCAAAAATCAACGCCAATTCATTCACCAAGGCAATATTAACATTTCTAAAGATGTTTTCTACCATTTTTACCGCTTCTGCGGTCTTGGCATCGTTGACTTTAACAACTTTCTCAATTATGCTTCCGTAGAGCTCTGCCGCTATTTCTGTGTATTCTTCATTTATCCCACCAACAACCTTTGGTATTCTTTCAACTGTATAGCCCTTATTCCCCGGATCAATTCTCTCTGGCGAATATGCCACTCCAAAATCAACACCCGCTTTTAATCCGCTTCTCTCTAAAATTGGAATTACGACCTCTTCTGTCGTACCGGGATAGGTTGTACTCTCTAAAATCACGAACTGTCCTTTTCTTAAAATCTTGGCAATGGTTTCACACGCACTTTTTATATAAACTAGATTTGGCTCTTTTTCTGCTGTTAATGGAGTCGGAACACAGATTATGATGAACTCGCATTTTTCGAGGTCATTAGGATCTGTTGTGGGATAAAAAGATTTGTTCAAATATTGTTTCAAGTCACTATCGCCCACATCGAGTATGTGGGATTTACCGCCTAACAGATAATCAACGGTCTTCTCCTTTATGTCATATCCGACCACGTTAAACTTCTTTGCAAATGCTATCGCAAGCGGTAAGCCCGTATAGCCCAACCCGATGATCCCAATCGTTGCGGTTTTGGTCTTGATTTTTGTGAGCAGTTCCTTCATAATAACATTTGAACTTCCTTTTCCTTCTATTTTCATTTTTATTATCTATGTTACCAATAATGAGTGTTATTCTATTTATACCTGAATCATACTTAAATCGTGTCCCCTTCAAAAAGTATGGTAAAATGCATTTTGAGATTACCTAAATTAATCCCTAATTAGATTGTATCGGCGTAAATTTGTGAAATATGTGTCTACAATCGTTATTAAAAGCACCAGTTTTTGAGATAGGTGCCTCAGTTACCAATTAATTTGAAGTGGATACCTTAAATCTTTCTTGAGGTTAATTAGAGCGAAGGTATTATAGATTTAACTCCATCTTATATCTATCACATTTCTCTCCCTTACAATAGCCTGCGTTTCTTTGGATCCCAACTAACTCAAAACCGTATTTTTGATAAAGACGTACGGCTTTGACATTAGCTGAGATAACTTCTAAGTATATTTTTCCCACATTTCTAATCATAGCTAAAAATAATAACTCGTCCATTAACTTAGAGCCAACTCCTTTACTTTGGTAATTATCTTTAACTGCTATTCCTAAACGAGCGATTAACTTTCCATTAGATAAACAATTATGCACACATATTGAGCAAAACCCAACAAGATCATTTTGATGATTAAATGCTCCAACAATAAAATAAATATATTTGGAATAGGTGTGTAAAATAAGCTCTCTAAGAGGAGTACAAGAAATAATTAATGCTATTTGAGCTAAAAACCAAATTGGGTGTCTAGGCTTGCCGTATATCACAGAACTGTAATATTGCTTACTCTCGTTAGAAAGGGAGTTATATAGTTTGTGTACGGCTAAAATATCTCTGGGGGTTAACTGCCGGACATTAAACTTTTCAGAGGGTGACTTAATTTTCATTTTTTTGATAAGTTTCTTATTCTTACATTTTACAATTATATCATATCCCTCCACATCAAACTTCATACAATAAGCGGTAATCTTACATAGCCTAATTCAATAATCCCAATCTTAGTTGTTTTACTTTCTACTTTCAGCAGTAGATTCTTCATGTTTATCACCCCAAGATTTCTTTAAGAACTTCAAATGCTTCCGCATACTTAACATTTATTTGATAACCCCGATACATCGCCCTTCCTTTAACACCTTCAACCCATTGCTCTTCTCCATTTCTTTCTACCTGAGATCTATGTGCTAATGTACTTTTAACCTTCAACTCGATTACATCTGATATATCAACGAACATCTGCGCTTTAAAACCATAAGGGACTATCCCCCCGGGGATGGTTTGCTCATACATATATACTGAACAATTATTTTTTCTAGTTGCAGCAATTGCGGCGTTTGAGACTGCAACATGATCTTGATGCGAATCGTGATTCCAGTGTGTGAAAATTAAATCAGGAGTAATCTCATTTATAATGGTATCAAATTCTTTCACCAGTTTACGGCTAAATACTATTTCATTTGGATCCAAATCTAATATACGCAATTCAACACCTAAAATCTTTGCAGCATTTTCTGTTTCTTTCCAGCGTATTTCTTTGCTATACGGGATAGTAACGATAATTGAATGCACTTCATGACCCTTTCGCGAGTATTTTGCGAGTACCCCACCAACCCCAATTTCAATATCATCGGGATGAGCACCTATTGCAACGATTTTCATATTAACTCCTTTGATTTTTTACCCATATTAAATAAAAGGTCAATTGCTGACAAATTGGGAATGAATCCGTCATACCTCTGTTTGTAAACTGGATGTGTAAACTTTTGAAATTCTATTTTTATTCCAGAAGATTTAAACCTTTCCGCATCCATGTATTTTTCTCCACTTGGTCCAGACAAATAGCTTGTGGCATTAACGTTTTCTAAGATTTCTATCAATAAATCTGAGGATTTGAGACTCAAATCAAGTTTTAGATCGGTTGCATTGATAACTTCTACATTCAAAGAGAATTCTTTCATCAAATATCTTATAATCGCCTCATTAAAATCAGCTAAATTTTCCCATCTTGAAGAATAATGTTTTTCGAAAAAATCGGTATAACTGTCAAAGTACTCGGTCTTCCCATAAGTAAATTGTATCGCTTTCCAATGTTTTTTTTGCCATTTATTATTTGGAGGTAATTTCACCTCATAAAACCTCTTTAGAAAACTATCTTTATCCAATAAGGGTATTGTTAAATACATATATCCTTCTTTGGTTCTAATGCGGTTTCTATTATCCCACCGAGCTTTTACATACTGTGCAACATCATACAGCACATAAATGTCCGAGTTTTTAATCTTGTTAAAAAAACCTAGATAAGGTAAATAATTTGGTTGATGAATACAAACTCTCATGTTATCTCTCCTTGGTTTTTAAATTTACTAAAACTTTCTGGGTAGTCTTCAATGAATTCGACCATAAATTGCGTGACATCAATCTTGTCTTCAAGTACTTTTTGTCTCTTGATAAACATCTTTTCTTTAGCATTGTTATCTTGTATAAACTCTATTGCTTTGTTAAATGCTTGCTCTTCATTAGCAAAAGTATAGAAGATTTTGTATCTATTAGCAAGTTCGTTAAGATATCCTAAAAAATGTGTTATGTCAACTCCGCCATGCGATGATTTTATTCTTTCAAAATGAACTGTTGGCACACCTAATAATGCCGACTCTACTGCAGTAGTACTACCCTCACTTATACATAGACTCGAATAATACAAGAGGGAATGTAATTTTTCGGGAGTAACTGAAAGTCTATATGCCTCAAATTCTTTATCTAAAGGACTCTCGGATGTTATAAAAATTTTCCCATATTTTTTTAATGAGTTGGCTAATTTAGATTTCATTTTATAAGTAAAACCTTTTGATATTATATCATGACTCGCACTCCACGAAACAAACCGCAAGATGATAAATGTATCGTCCTTGCTCAGCCCAATCTCATCTAGCACCGCAGGGTTGGGCGTGAAGTAATTCGGATGCAAGTATGCAAGTTCATGGTAGCCGTTGTATCGGATTTGTTTTTTGCCAAGGTCTTTCTTGTAGCATGAAGGCGTACAAATAACGCTGGCAAAGGGATCCATTAGGAGATGTTCTATCTTTGAATGTTCTGTATCATCGAAAACAATTGAATGTTTTCTCATTAACATTCCGACATGGGTTACATATATATTGCCCACACCTCCAACCAAAATATCAGGATTAAAAACTTTTGCTATTTTATATAATTTATGTTCTATCTTTATCGTCTCTATTGCCTTGGAAAACAAAGAAGATTTTGCAGTTCCAACAACTTCATAATCAAAACCATAGGAGTTTAGTAAGTACAATGAAACCTCCTTATCGACTGTAGTAATCTTACATTGGTGTCCTCTTTTTTCTAAATGCCAAATTAAATTCTTGAATAAATGAACCTGGGCAGGATGACCAATGTTAAACAAAATTTTCATCCCCTCACCATCACCAAAACCTTCTTCCCAACATTAAACACAAAATCCTTCATGTAGTTAAAAATCCATTCGCTTTTATTTGACGCCCACCTTTCCGGATGTGCAAGTATATACAACCTCTCGGCCCTTCCCGATTTAATAAGTCTTATGAGTTCATCAGTAGTATTCACGCCAATTAAGTCTTTGTAGTTGTTATTATCCACCA
>CAZOEM010000032.1:0-5509 GCA_964578735.1 uncultured Halobacteria archaeon
TTGGATAGTATAAAGTCTTATCAACAATAAATTTATAGGGGGGGGGTGAGTAGTTACAAAAATTAATATACAGAAAGCATAACTAAAAACCATGCAAGCTAAAACTGTCTCAGAGGTTATTGTAGAGCAACTCGCTGCATGGGACGTAGAATACGTCTTTGGTCTTCCTGGCACGACATGTTTGGGTTTGGTGGATGCGATACGCAAACACGACGGAATACGATTTATAAAGGTGCGGCATGAGGAAGCAGCGGCGCTTATGGCTTCTGCATACGCCAAACTGACCGGTAAAGTGGGTGTCTGCTTGACTATTGCGGGACCGGGCGCTACCAATTTGATTACAGGACTTTACGATGCGAAAATGGATCGTGCTCCGGTGTTAGCTATCTCAGGTCAAGTAAAACTACAGTATATAGGACCAGGTAGCTTTCAGGAGATTGACCAGGATGCCCTCTTCAATTCCTTCTGCGTCTTTAATAAGACAATAAATTCCAAGGAGCAAGCCATTGAGCTCGTGACATTAGCGTTAAAGCATGCTTTAGTAGAACGGGGCGTTTCTCACCTCGCTATTCCAAATGACATCCAGAAAGAATCGCTTGAAGCAGTTATAGAACCAAAGGAAGGGCGAATTCCTGACTTCCGAATTGTGAACATCAAACTAATTGAAAGCGCAGTGCGTTTAATAGAAGAAGCAGAGCGCCCGGTGATAATCGCAGGCTGGGGTGCTAAAGAGCAAGAAGGTAATCTAATAAAGCTCGCGGAAAGAATAAAAGCGCCCATAATAACTACTTTCCGTGCAAAAGGTGTTGTTCCAGAGGATTATGAACTTTCTTTAGGCGTCCTTGGCGGTGTCGGAACCCCAATGGCACGGAAATATGTCACGGACGCGGACTTAATCCTGGTTTTTGGTTCTTCTTTCTCTGAAAAGACAAGCATACCGCGGAAAAAGATAGTTCAAGTGGACATTGATCCAATGAATCTCGCCAGGGAGTTTCCAATAGAACTCAACATTTTGGGTGATTGCGGTTTGGTACTGGAAAAATTAGTGGATAAGGTAAAAGAAAGAGAAGACCAACGCTTAGTGGAGACGGTTAGAATAGAGAAGGAAAAATGGTATGCTCAACTGGAAAGGGAAGCGGACTCTGAAGCTTCGCCCTTGAAGGCGCCATTTATTTTTAACGTGCTACGTGCTACCATAGCCCAGGATGCCATCATAACCATAGACGTTGGCGACAACGGCTTCTGGTTTGGGCGGAATTTCGTGATGAAACGGCAGACGCTGCTGATGTCTGGATATCTGGCTACTATGGGGTTTGGTATGCCCAGTGCCATTGCAGCTAAGTTCGCTTTTCCTCATAAGCAGGTGGTCTGCATTACCGGAGACGGTGGCTTTGCTCAGGTAATGGGCGATTTTTTAACTGCTGTAGAGAATAACCTGGATATTATTGTGATAATTTTAAACAACAAAGAGCTGGCGATGATAACTATGGAACAGAAGGTTGAGGGATACCCAAAGTTTGCTACGAACCTTAGTAATCCTGAGTTCGCCGATTACGCAATTTCTTGCGGCGGGGTGGGATACAAAGTAAAAGAGCCAAACGAGCTAAGAGATGCTTTTGAAAAATCGATGGCTGCAAAGAAACCCGCTATTGTGGATGTTGCAACTGATCCCAAGCGATTTTAAGCTGAAGAATGGACGATGATCATACATTTGTTGTATGTATGCATAGTTTGGTTCTTTTTTATTCAAGTCGCGACACGAGTTGAGCGCCCGTGCCTTTATCACGAAATGGCTCTTGCACAATCAATTTTCTCCAATAATTATTTTTCTACAAGCTCTATTTTTATTTAAAGGCTCCATGCACTTTAAAACTGTTGATAAAAATCTGGCAAAACGCTTCGCAGCGATAAAAGTTTCTTTTGTCAAGCTTTTAAAACTTTTCCAAAGAAAGGTTGTCAATGACCACTCCGATAGTATCCGCATCTGTCACATCAGATTCTACATAAGCATCTTCCAAGACATAGAACGGACTCTTTTTTGCTATGCTCTCTTTTGTAACTAATTTATCAATTTTACTTGAAACCAGAAGTTCAGCGGCCTTAAGCCCCTTTCTCTTTTCTAATGCAATAAACGGATTTTTTATGAATCTCATATCGGTCAGCTCTCTCTCTTCTGTCTTCATATCAAAGATACAGAAATATTCGGCCCCACCGAAATGCATGGAGAGTTTAGACAGCAGACCGTTATTTTCTGTGCATGGTACCGCATAGCGTATAAATTCCTTCTCTTCTGGTTCTATATGAATTATAACCTTATCTACGTTTTTCCGCTCGGATTTTATCTTCTCCTCGATCTTATCGCTCAGTTGATGTGCCCTTTCAAGGTCTCTCAGATTCGTTTCTATTTCCAGCTCTACAAATATGAATTTACCAGAGCTTCTCGCCTTCAATGAGTGTATTTTTCTGACGCCACGAACCTCAGATGCTAGCTCTCTTATCCTATGTAGGCTCTCGTAATCTATGGACGCGTCCAAAAGGACCTTTATCGAATCTTTTAATATCTCGTAGCCTGATTTGAAGATGAATACCGCGATCAGAATACCCGCCATCTGGTCAAGAGAATAGAAACCCAGATAATTGCCCACTATGCCAAGCAATACGACTGCGGAAGCATAAACGTCTGCTCTTGTATGTTTGCCATCGGCGATTATACTTGGTGAATTCATCTCTCGACCGACCTTGAGCTTATAACTGCTCAAAAGTAATGTGAGCACCAGCGATGCCAGTGCAACTGCGATCGCAGCCGGAACATTTGTCAGTGCTCCCTCTTCAAACTTCTCGACCGATGTGAGAACAATCTCATATCCGGCATAAAAGATCGCAAGTGCAAGGAAAAGGCTTACTATGTTCTCTGCTTTGTAAAATCCGTATGGGAAAGTTTCTGTCGGCTTACGACTTGAAATCTTAAGACCGATAAAGACACCGATGGAACTTATAACATCAGTAAAAGAGTGAACGGCATCTGCAATCAATGCTATGCTTCCGGAAAGGAGGCCAATAGTATATTTTATGACTACGAGAAAGGCTGTTACCACTATGGATACCAAAGCGGCTTTCTTATCCCTATCTAAATGTGCCATCGTGTTATATCTTCTTCACCACCTCTTCTATATCTTCAATCTTGCTCAAGACAGTGATACCACGCATCCTTCGTAACTTCTCTACGTTCTCTACATCCTCTTTTCGTATTCGTAGTTTCAGGTCTCTGCCATTGGGAAGCGTTGTTAATATTTCTCCCTCTTTCTGGTCCACGGGGAAGATATAGACTGGTACGTCCACCTTCATCGCTTGTGCAGCCGAGTTTGTAATCAGCGAATCGGCGATGCCATATGCTATCTTCGCCACCGTATTCGCCGTAGCAGGCGCGATCAAAACGAAATCGTATGTGCCTAACTGTATTTTCCCAGATAGAAAAGGTGCATTTGGTCCTCTTTCTGTACTCAGCTTTGGAAAAATATCTTTAACCTCTTTCAAGAGCTTGTAGAACTTTAAAACTACCACGCCCTCTTTCGAGAGATAGACGTGAACCTCCAAGTTATACGCCTTTGTAAGTTTCTCCATAAAAGTTACGCACTCGGTTAACTTATCCCCGGAGCCTGTAATCCCCCATGCTATCCTAATATGCTTACCCTCTTCAAAGCTCTTTCCTTCCATCTTCTCTTTCACCGCCTATTTTATTCATCATAACAAAACCCTCCGCAAGTCGATCCAGCGTCTTATAAAGGCTTTTCAAACCTTCTTTATCTGCTTTAACACCCTCTGCACCTTTATCCTTCGACCAGAAGGTGGCACCGAGGTTTGCACCAAAAGCACCACCGCCTACGGGAACTATCTCGTTTATCAGATAGAAATCCGTGATAGCTCGGATTGCAGGTTCCTGCCCCCCTATTCGGTCGCCGCCATCAGCAACTGCTGCTCCTACTTTGCCCCTTAGCCCGTGTGGACTTCTCGCCACAAATGCTCTCATTCTGTCTAGGACCACTTTTGCTTGACCGCTGAGTGTCCCCTGATAAACGGGCGTTCCAATCAAGACCGTATCTGCCCATTCAAATCCCGAATATACCTCTTTCATTCCATCGTCATGAATACAACTTCCTTCTTTTATGCAGTGGTCGCAGTGGAGACAGAAGTTGAGCTTCTTACCGCGAACAGAGAAGTATCGCGTCTCGGCATTCCATTCCTCTTCTGCATACCGTAACGCATCTTTAATTATCCACTCGGTCGCGGCTATTCTTGGACTACCGGAGATGCCAAAAAGTTTTACCATTCATTTTTAACCTCCATCCAACCTGAACCCCTCTTTCATACCAAACCACCCTGCCGGGTCCTCAAGATATTCTCGAGAATCCCAGAGACTGAGATAATGTCCTCGCTCCTCATGCGCAAGTGCAAGATAGAATCTCGCTTCAAAAGGGTCGGTGGCTTTCTCTGCCAGCTCATTGTAGAACAATATGCTCTTCTGCTCCATTTCCATGCCTAGCCCCAATACTTTTATGCTCTCAGAAATGTCTCCCTCTGTCAGGTCATTCACATCCTCCGGAAAAACTGCTTTTGTCTTTACCACATCGCCTATGGCGGTCACCATTTTTGGCCATGCCCTTTCCTCTTTTAGCTTTTTGTATATCGCCTTCACTTTTTCCAGATGCATGTCCTCGTCCTTTGCCAAAGACCCAAACATCTCCTTTGCAAATGCGTTAGTAGCCTTCTCACTAGCGACCATATAAAACACCTTTCCTTCTTCTTCAAGTTCCATGGCTATTTCAAGTGCCTTTAATCTCTCTTCGTGCATAATATTATCATCCATCCATTCCCCTTCTGGGTGATTGGTTTTCCTTATTTATTATTGCATATAAAGTATGATGGTTCTTTGGTAAAGCTTTTAAAACTTTTTAAAGAACTGTTTCACATCACCTTCTCCAGACTCATATCAAACATCTTCTTCGTCTCTCGTGCAAGCGCATCCGGAAGACCCGTAATGTCCACATTCAAGAACCCGCGTATGATCACCGATGTAGCCTCCTCCTCGCTCAATCCCCTCGCCATCAGGTATTGAATCTCTTCCTCTGCAACCTTGCCTATCGCAGCTTCATGCGAAAGGTCGAGGTCTTTTCGTGTCGCTTTGAGCTCGGGAATCGAATCTACTTCCGCAGTATCAGAAAGCATCAAGCCCCGACACTCGATATGCCCCTTTGCATTTGCTCCTTCTCCTATGACCTCTCCACGTGCGATAACCTGCGCATTATCGGTAGCAATCACGCGCGAAATGATCTCAGACCTGCTGCCTTCGCCCCGAAGCACCGCTCTCGACCCCGAATCAATCTTCGTATCTCCATGAGCATATATAATAGTCTGAAATGTTGCCCTTGCATTTCTACCCACGCAATAAGCGGTAGGGTACATCTGTAGCGATTTAACAGGCGTCATTAAGATGTAGTTGCTGATAAAAGCA
>CAZOEM010000032.1:5519-14219 GCA_964578735.1 uncultured Halobacteria archaeon
CGCCCCCAATTCTTCTCGGCCTGACCTCCATGCCACGATTCCAGTTGTGTATCATGGTAAAAGTGATCTTCGCACCTTTCTTCACATAAAACTCAGACACACCGAGATGAAGTGCAGAATTGACTGCATGGGAGACAGAACAACCGGTGATGATATGCAGTTCCGAGTCCTCCTCTGCAATTATGATGTTATGCACCTTCTGCCCGATTTTATCGGAACTGATGAAGAGACAGGACTGCACAGGCATAGTTACCTTTTTGCCCGCTTCCGACCTGATAAAGTACCCATGTGTCTGCTCTAATTCGACTTCCGCGGTGTATTTATCCTGATCCACTGGAACTGCTTTCCACAGATACTCTTTTAGCCAATCATGTTCCTTTAATGCATCTGTCGTGCTCATGAGCTCCAAACCAGGATATTTGACCTTTGAAAACACCACGGAACAGTCTCGCTGTAAAAATGAACCAGACCTGTCCTTCTCGGTGGGTTCAATACCAGCATCGAGCAGGTTTTGCTGATACTCAGCCGGGAATTCATCCAGTGAGTTCAAAGATTGGTGTTCTTTCCCGGCGATATATTCTTCAATCGCAATGTCCTCGCCTAAAGCTGCTTTTTTACGCTTTGCGCGTTTCGCACGCTCAATCATCTCTTTCTTCGTCATTTTGCATCTACCTCTTTATTACGTAGACATAATTCCACACATCTTTCAAAACCGTTCTCCATGACGTTCTTTGTTATCTCGTCCGGCATTCCCGAGCAAGCTATCCGTCCTTCGAGCATCACATGTGCACGATCTACCTTTATGTGACGCATTATGGACCCACTATGAGTAATGATAAGCCCGGATTTCTTTCTTTTGCTCGGTATCTTGTTCCTATCCAGAAGCTCATACATTATCTCGCCTATGAGCTCTATGTTCTCGACATCCACGCCCGAATCAGGCTCGTCAAACATGATAAAGTCAGGCGCTTGCGCGAGCAATTGCAGTATCTCCGATCTTTTGACTTCTCCGCCCGAAAAGCCAAGATTTACATCTCTGTTCAAGAAGTCAACCGAGATGTTAAGCCTTTTTGCAAGTGCTATCACATCTTCGTCTATCTCATCTTCTTCTCTTCCCTGTGCTATGTTCACCATATCGCCGAGCTTTACTCCTCTTATCTCTGGTGGATGCTGGAATGACATGCCCATTCCTAACTTCACACGTTCGTTAGTTGGTAAATTGGTTATATCAACGCCTTTGAACGTTATAATCCCTCTTGTGACCTTATAACCGGGAAAACCAAGCAGGGACATCAGGAGTGTTGTCTTTCCACAGCCGTTGGGTCCAAATAATACGTGCACCTCTCCTTCTTCTATATTAAGGTGTAAATCACGTATTATTCCTTTTCCTTCTACATTCACAGTCAAATCTTTTATTTCTAGCATTTATTACCTCTTACTTCTCTTCACAGCGCAAAACTAAAAAAAGAAAGGGGGGGATTTAAAGTTTCTTCTTTTTTGCACGGATATATATTTATTTCAGCTCGATCTTCTTTACCTCTTCTACCTCGATCTTTGGCATCTCTATCTGGAGTACGCCATTCTCGAATGTTGCATCCACTTTATCCTTGTCCACCTCTGTGGGCAGCGGTATAGACCGGTAGAATTTTTTGTAACTCCTCTCTCTTCTGATGTATCCTTCTTCCTCCTCTTCCTTTTCCTCCTTCTTCTCAGCGCTGATTTCGAGCGTATCACCCCTGATATTTATAGAGATGTCGCCCTTTTCAACGCCCGGAATATCGGCATCCACGATAATCTTGCCCTCTTTCTCCTTTATATCCACATAGGGTGCTGCGATCTCAGCGAGTTCTTCTCCCGTAGCTCCGGGCAGTGCTCGCCGACCAAAATAGTCGGGTCCTGTCTCACCAAACGCTCGGTCTACCAATTCTTCCATTCTCCTTAGCTCTTCAAATGGGTCCCATATATACCTTCTTCGCCAAACCATTTCTCATCTTGCCTCCTAACCTATTTATTATGCACGTTGCGTTACGTATATAGTTGACATCATTATAAAACTTTTCTGCTCTAACTTCAGGACATGTAAACGCACAATTACTATATTATCGGCAGTTCGAGAGGGTTTACCAGGATTTGGTAGCTGGAATCTGAGATTAGAACTATGATTTATCTCTTCAACAACTCTTCAAATCTTAAAAAAAAAGTTTTAGTGTTAATCTCTTACAATCTCGCGGTTCAAAGTAAAGGAGCAGAACCTATCTCCTCTTGCCATACAGCTCTTTAACTCAACGTTTGTATTGAGCAGACCACCAATGAAGTTCCGGTCAAATTCACACATAACCTCGCCAAACTCCATCGCAATCTCATAGATGAGGCAGTTGTATTCTTTTATAATTATTTGACCATTATCTTGCTCCAGCACGGCGAAACTTCCCAGGTCGTTCAATAATTCCATCACGGACTCCACATCTCCGTTCCCTTTCAGTCTTTCTTTGTAATAAGATGCTTGCTCAGCCCCCATTCGAGTCATCATCTCCCTCACCATCTCAACCCCTTCTCTCTCGATCATATCTCTAATAATCCATTTAAAGAACTCTGAATATGCTTTTGGAAAGAATGCCTCCGCTCTTTCGGTGAGCGAGTAGAAAATCTTCGGCCTACCCATTTTTTTCTTAACCAGCGTCCGCTTTATCAGTCCATCCCGCTCCAGAATAGCCAGATGCTGCCTCGTTGCGGTGGACGAAATACCCAATTTTGAACTCAATTCGTCAACATAAGAATCCTGTCGCTTCAGAAAGTTAAGGATCTCAGCTCTTGCATCTTCTATTTGCATATTCATTAGATTGGCAGAGGAGTTTATAAAGTTTTCTATTTTTATACACTAAAAACTTTTTATAGTTATTAGAGTAAAATAATATTATACTGTAAAAAGTGATGGGTATGACGGAGGGAGCGATACACCTGCGAGATTTTCCGCCTTTCATCAGGTTCGAGCTTGAGGGGAGATTTCGACGGAAAGTCTTTGCAAAGTTCTTGAAAAATGTAAGCGAGGTTGAAGTAGACCTCCCGCCGGAAGACTTCTGGAGCTCGGCGGAAGAAGAATTTGAAAGGTCAAGATACGTATTAGTCTTTGGCAAATTACGCGGGCGAATATTAAAAACGCTAGAAGAAAGTCCGTTAAGTGCTAAGGAAATCATTAAAATAAATCCTGACCTCTCACCGAATTCCATTTACCATGCTATAATATGGCTAAAGGATCAAAAGCATCTAAAAAAGAGGGTGGGGTGTTGGGAACTAAAAAAGGATTATTTCGAGCATGTTAGAGTCTCCTATCTTGCAAAAGTAATCTTGAAGGTTTAAAAGAGCAACTAGAAATTGCTAAGATCGAAAAAGGGCTCGGGTTTCTCGCAGAAAAGGATATGACCAAGTTAATCAAGAAGGTTAAAAGCCATTGGGGCGATAAGGGCGTGAACATAATCTCCAACCTGAAGTTGGATAAAGGCGTCAGAGACCTTGACCTTGCCCGTGCTTGCGGTATGACTCCAAAAGCGGTGAGAAAGATACTCTATGAACTCAAAGATAAAGCGATTATCTCTTACATAAGGGAGGAGACTCTGGAGCTTCTGGAATATTATTACTTTTTGAATCCTGATGGTATCGCGAATTTTTTAGCTGCCAGAAAGGAGGTGAAAGAAGAGAAAGTGGAAGAAGCTAAATATCCATTTCCTGAAGAATTCTCTATTTATCAGCGAAGAAGAATGTGTTCGGAAGTAGGATGAGCGCTTTTTTATGTCTTGGAATAAGGGGAAAAAAATTAAATGTAGATTACATATCTAAAGAAAATGGGTGGAAAAGAAAAGTGGAAATGAAGCTAACCTGTTCCATAGAGGAAATAAGAAGATTGGGACCTGAAGACATTAAGGAAATCCTGGATAAAGATAAGAGCGGTGAATTTCAATTACTGGACGTGCGGCAGCCTTATGAATTCTCAACTGGCACCACGATGTTGTCAAAGGAATTCCAGAAGAGCGAAACCACATCAATGCCCTACTCCAGCAGATAGAAGAACCAAAAGGGGGACGTCAAGAATGATCTTCAAAAGAATAAAGTCCGATGGATTGGCTCATATTAAGGGTTCTTACAGCATCTGGCTGGAAGGTTTACCCGCTTATATCGGCTGGGTCCTGACTTATGGAAAGCCGATTCTGCTGGTGCTTGAATGCAGTGACCACCTGGATAAAGCAGTCCGCTATCTCGTACGGCTCGGATATGACAATATAGTGGGCTATCCAAATGTATGCTGTGACGTTCTTGTTAGTATGACAGCGTGGCGTGTCAGCAAATACCCAATGACCAGGGAATAAATATATATATATATATAACGGTCACATTTTAAGTGTAAGCAACAATAAATTCAAATCGTATGAGGTGTTGAAATGAAGTGGTCTTACCAGATTGGCAGTATCCGCGGTATACCCATAAAGCTGCACCTGACATTCCTGATAATTCTATTGGCATTTATCTGGGTATTTGCAGTTAACGATTTTAGAATAAAAACTCTTGGCATAACTCTCGGTTTCGGTGGTATGGATAGTTCGACAGGGCTAAAATACCTGCTGGGCGCCATTACTTCGGTTCTTTTTTTCTCAACCATCCTCTTTCACGAACTCAGTCACTCCTTCATTGCACAGAGTTATGGCGCAAATATAAGGAGCATAACCTTGTTCGTTATCGGCGGCGTGTCTCAGATGGATGAGATTCCCAGAGAGCCACGAATGGAAGCGAGGATTTCAGCTGCTGGCCCTGCCCTCAGTTTGGGCATAGGTATCCTTACCTCTGCTATTTACTACACCTTCGGTCCGGTAAGCCCGGCGGAAACCGAGGCGACGTTCAAGAATGCTGCTCTCATAGTGGTGGGTATAATTGGATTTTACAACATATTACTTGGTCTCTTCAATCTCATTCCCGCATTCCCCATGGATGGAGGGAGAATATTGCGGGCATGGTTTGCTATGCATATGCCCTATATAGAGGCAACCAGAAGGGCAGTTTCAGTGGGCAAGAGTTTCGCCATTGCTATGGGAATTTTCGGATTGTTCGCAAGTCCTATTCTAATAGCCATAGCCATCTTCATCTATCTTGGCGCTTCTGGGGAGGAAAAGGCAACGGTTATTTCGATTACCTTAGAGGGTGTGAAGGTCAGGGATGTTATGACCGGTGTTCCAGATGTAATCTACGTGCCCCCGGACTGGACGCTCGAACAGTTAATAGATGTGATGTTCAAAACCAGACACATGGGTTATCCGGTGCAGGAAAGTCCGACTTCTCCGGTGCTTGGCGTAGTAACCTTCACGGATGTCCAAAGGGTACCTGCCTTGGAGCGAGCCACTACCAGGGTTGAAGACGTTATGAAGAGGGAGATAATCTCCATTGGACCGGATAAAGATGCCTTTGAAGCTCTCAAGCTGATGTCCAGCAGGAATTTGGGGCGCCTGATTGTTTTAGAGGATGAACAGGTGGTGGGTATCGTTTCCAGAACCGACCTCATGAGAGCTATTCAGTTTAGAGGGGCGTACTAATGAGGTAAGCAGCTCCTAAAAAATTCCAAATCCCAAGCACCAAATAACAAATAACTTCTATATCCTAATTTCAAAATTCAAAACAAATCTTTCTTAAAATATGGATTTCTGAAATAGCACCTTTTTGCAATATTTATTATGTGCTCCCCACTTTAAAAATCAATGTTTTGCCGTCAGTATCCTTAGCTTCTTTCTTGGTTAACCAACCACAAAGGGTTTTGAAAGATTTAACAGTTTCTTACCATAACGGATGTAAGGTTAGCAACATATGTGAAAAATGCTTTATTCTGTATATAATTTTGCATCGTTCAGAAATCCCTATAAAAGGTTCTTGCAAAGGAGAAAGTTGTTTTGGACATTGGAATTTTGATATTTGGTTAACCCCTTACAGAGCTTGCGAGGTCAGTGGGCAGAGCCCACGGAAACAAAAAATGGAAGATCGATTTATATAGAAGGAATAAGAAAAGGTAAACGATGGGGGCAGTCGAAGATATAAAGGAGGAAGAGTTGAAAGGTGAGGTCGAGTTTGTGGTAGAGCTTGATAGAAAAACATCGGCATATTGCCCTGATTGTGAAGTTGAAATGGCGCCTGCTACAATAAACGTGAAACAAGGCGATTTTTTAGTTTTTGATGGCAGGGATTACCTGATTTGTTTTCCCACGGCGCTATCACAAATAGTGTCGAAGAAATCCTCGGTAAAACTCTTGCTGATAGGTTAAGAATGAAAAGAGATGGAAGTGAAAAAGAAGAAATGAAAAACGATAGAAGAAACTTTGGGGAGGCTTTGTTATTTGCGGTTCTTTTTGCGAATCTGACGATCGTAAGTCTTGGATGCGCTTCTGCAGCAACGATTTACGTGCCGGATAATTATCCAACGATTCAAGCAGCTGTGAATGCGGCAGACCCCGGCGGCACCATCATCGTGCGTGATGGCACCTACACCGAGAATGTAAACATGAACAAGCATTTGACCATCCAATCAGAGAATGGGTCTGATTCAACGATTGTTCAAGCTGGTTCTGATGATGGCTTTTATGTGACTGCCAATTATGTGAATATAAGCGGGTTTACAGTGGAATGTGGAACATTAAAGAGTGGAATTGATCTTCACGGTGCGGATCACTGCAACATCACAAATAACAACATATCGAACAACTACGCGGCCAAAGGTATCTACCTTGTGCACTCGAGTAACAACATGCTCACGAACAATGTTATCTCGAATAACTGGCGTGGCATCTACTTGTCTTCTTCGAGCAATAACCGGCTGACAAATAACAACCTAAACTCAAACAACGGCGACAACATCTGTATGCTTTCTTCAAGCAACAACATATTGAGAAACAACAACGTTAGAGGCATCGACATGTACTTGTCTAACAACAACATACTGAAAAACAACAACGCATCGAACAGCTATGAGGGCATTCGAATGACTTTTTCGAACAACAACAATATCACGAACAATACTATAAAATCGAACACCGATATAGGCATCTGGTTGGGTTATTCGAGCAACAATACACTGAAAAACAATATGATATCTGAAAATAATTACAACTTTGGTGTTAAGGGTGATAGTCCCTCTGAATATGTCCATAACATAGACACGAGTAACAGGGTAAATGGAAAGCCAATTTATTACTTGGTCAACCGACAAGATCAGCAGATACCGGATGATGCTAGCTTTGTGGGGATTGTAAACTCCACGAATATAACAGTGAGAGATTTGACATTACCAAACAACTATGAAGGAGTGTTGTTTGCAAACACAAAGAATTCGCGGATAGAAAATGTCACTGTATCGAACAGCAGGTATGGCATCCACTTGTCCTATTCGAGCAACAACCTAATCAAAAACAATACCGCAAACTCGAACTCTTGGCATGGCATCCACTTGTCTTATTCAAGCAACAACACAGTCACAAACAACACTGTTAACTCAAAGAATGCTACATATAGCCAAGGCATCAGCTTGCATTTTTCGTCAAACAACGCCATCTGCCTCAACAACTTCTTAAATAACAATCAAAATGCCTATTCCGAGAATTCAACCAACTTCTGGAACTCAACCGAATCCATAACATACACATACTACGGCATTGAGCGCACAAACTATCTCGGCAACTATTGGGATGATTACAGTGGAAGCGATGCGAACTATGATGGAATTGGCGATTCTCCTTACAACAGCATAGATGGAGATAAAGATAATTATCCCCTTATGGGGCCTTGGGAGAATTACTTTGCGCCGCCAGAAAAACAACCGCCCACTGCTTTGTTCACATACGCTCCAACGTATCCCGTTGTAAATCAACAGATAACATTTGACGCCTCCGTAAGCTATGACCCAGAGGGGTTCATTACGAATTACGAATGGGTCTTTGGCGATGGGAACATAACAAACACAACAGAAAAGATAATAACGCATTCCTACGCTTTAGAAGGAGATTACAACGTGAATTTAACGGTGACGGATAATGATGGTGTAATGAACTCAACAAGCAAAGTGGTGAGAGTTCTAAAATCAACACTGCATGAAGACGAATGGAACAAGACCTTTGGTGGTACTCAAACTGATTGGGCATGGTCAGTCCAGCAGACCTCAGACGGTGGCTACATCCTCGCAGGATATACCTATTCGTACGGTGCTGGTTCCTCTGATTTCTGGCTGGTGAAAACCGATTCCAACGGTACCGAACAATGGAACCAGACCTTTGGCGATACTGACAGGGATGAGGCACACTCAGTCCAGCAGACCGCTGACGGTGGCTTCATCCTTGCTGGAAGCACGTGGTCGTATGGTGCTGGTTTCTATGATGCTTGGCTGCTAAAAACCGATTCTAACGGAAATGAGCAATGGAACAAGACATTTGGTGGTACTAGCGGGGATATTGCAAAGTCAGTCCAGCAGACCTCAGACGGTGGCTACATCCTTGCAGGACGCACATACTCGTACGGTGCGGGTTCGGCTGATTTCTGGCTGGTGAAGACTGATTCCAACGGAAATGCACAATGGAATAAAACTTTTGGTGGTGCTGACAATGATTACGGGCAAGCTGTCCAGCAGACGGCAGACGGTGGCTATATCCTTGCTGGAGAGACACATTCGTACGGTGCTGT
>CAZOEM010000033.1:0-14050 GCA_964578735.1 uncultured Halobacteria archaeon
GAGGATATATCAGGGTGCGTTCGCGATACCAGCGAAAAAGAGAAGTGTTGCTAAAGTTGAAGTTGAAGAAGAAGTAATAAAAACGAATGAAGTTGCGGCAGTCGAAGTGGCGGGAGAAGAGGAAGTGGCGAAGAATCAAAAGACGCTGGCTGATTTCTTTTAGTCTATGGCGTATAGTATCTTGTCTCTTTGGTAAAGCTTTCTTTACACTTTTTCTTTTTACAAAAGAAAACCTGTGCTAAAAGAAAAATTATTTCTTTTGGTAAAGCTTTTCTTTCTAAGAAAAGGTTTTTTATGTAACATAAATAAATTCAATATTATTCTGTGGAACAAGAAATAAATGAGCGATTACAATGCAATATCAGATGTCGGCGAAACATTACGCAAATTGCTGTGGGATAACATAAAAGATGATAGTCATGTCAGTCCTATAATCGGATCCGAAGACCAGATAACATTATCCTCTCCGGATGAATCCGACAAGAAATTATCGCTATTTTTGTATCAAGTTACTGAAAACGCTTATCTGAAGAATGAAGAGCTGCAGAGTCTCAATACAAAAAAGCTAAAATATCCGCCTCTAACTTTGAGCCTCTTCTATCTTGTTACTCCTCACACACAGAATATGGATAGTGACCATATTATCTTGGGCAAAGTGATGCAGATATTTCATGATAATTCTATACTGAAAGGTTCTATTCTCCACGAAAATTTAGTTGGTGACGAGTTAAGGTTGATATTGAGCCCCCTATCAATGGAAGAACTGAATAAAATATGGTCTGTCATGTCTAAAACTAAAACTTATAAACTTTCCGTTTGCTATGAGGTTACGCCGGTTGCGATAGACTCAATGCGAGAGAGAGAAGTTAAGAGGGTAACTGAACGAGAACTTGAAAAATACATGATTCGGGTTGAAAAAGATGATTGAAATGGAGTTTCTTGAACGCCATAGCACGAAACTTTCATTGGCCGTCTCTCTTCTGGATGATTATTCCAAAGGGAAGCCAATAGGCAGGGTAGAAGTGTCTCTGGAGGGCAGAAAAGAGAAGCCGGTAAAAAACCTCAGTTCCTATTATCTCTTCCTTGACCTTCCTGATGATGCTTATACTGTCCAGGTGGGGTCTGATTACTATTTCGATGAAGAATTAGATATATATCTTGCCGGCTTTAAGGAACCGACAGCTATAAACTTAAAGCCAAAACCTTCTTACCCTTTTTCACAGGGCGCAACATTAATAAGGGGTGCAGTTGCAAATACGGGAATAACAGCAAAAATAATGCTTCCGGAAGAAAATAAAAGTGCTGCGATAGTTAGTGAAGGAGATATTATTCCAGCAGGTACTTCTTCGATACGCTTAGCGGACATAGCAGATATTAATACGGACGAAGTCTATATGATAATGGATTCCAACAAGACTAGGATCGAATTTTGCAGGATAACTGATATCCCTGCCGATTCGACTAATGATCCATTTAAATTAGAAAAACCGCTCCGGTTTGAGCACGCTCGTGAGACGTCATTACATAAGATGGTCGAAGAAAGAACGTTGGATGTGAAACATACAGAGAAAGGCGAATTTGTTGTTTATTTTAGTAAGGTAAAGAGCTATAAAACCTTAGTAGACCTTGAAATTAGCTATCCGGATCATACGAAAGAAACAATAAGAGATATAGAAGTGGAAGAAGGAAAGACCACTTCATTGAAATCAGATGATTTATGAGATGATTAAATGACAACCTTTATATAGTGTTAAAATAGTGTTAAAACAAAACATTTTAGTTGTTGGTCATAGGTTAAAAAAATAGCGAGGAGGAATATTATGCCAGAATATTTAGCACCTGGAGTATATGTAGAAGAGATTGAGATCGGGGCAAAGCCAATAGAGGGAGTGAGTACAAGTACAGCAGGGTTTTTGGGAGTGGCAGAAATGGGACCTACCGAAGGACTGCCCGAACTTGTCACGAGTTTTTCGGACTTTCAGAGAAAGTTCGGGGGCTATCTCCCAGAAAGCCACGGTATTTACCGTTTTTTGCCTTATGCTGTGGATACCTTTTTCATCAACGGCGGGAGCCGATGTTACGTCATGCGCATTGCTCCCTCTGATGCGGTAGCAGCGAATAATAGCTCGGTTTCCAAAGGGGTTCGGCTGCAACTCACAGAAGATCGAAAGAGTGGTGATACTGTATTGAGACTCGACTCTCTTCGAGGGATAGACATCACAAGTCATATTACTCTGGAACGCTTGCGGCCCGATGGCACTGTGGAGGCTTCTGATAGCGATCTAACTGTAGAGTCTTATGACAGTTCTACGAATGAGCTTACAGTAGAAACACTTCTTACTAATGACTATGCAAAAGGCTCTACACGAGTGACTGTGGTTACCTTAGCGGATGAGGCTATCCCCGGGTCTGATACCCTTGATATCACCGCTATCAGTAAAGGTGACTGGGGTGAGAACATTCTGGTCAGGGTTATTCCTGCATCTCAGGCAAAGACGCAAATCATCGAGGTTATCGGCGATCCATCAACATCAACTCGGTATCGTATTAAGAATAAAAATGGATTCTACCGTGGCGCCATTGTAGTATACGATGACGGCACTAATAAGCAGTACCGCCGAGTGACAACTTTGCAGGATGACATCATTACACTATCCAGCCACTTGACAGGGGACGCAGGGGTAGCGGATACGGACCTCGTTCCCACGTGTACGTTGGCTACCTGCGAGTTCACACTCCAGGTAATCTACAAGGACCAAATGGAGAGCTTCATTAATCTATCCATGAATCCCGATACACCTAACTATTTTATGAAGGTCGTCAACAATCGTTCAAAGTATGTGACGTTGCAATCTCCATATGCAACCCCAGAAGACTTTACTCGTACGGATCCCTTTGATATGCCTACCACGGACATGCTGGTAGGGGGCAAGCTCTGTGTTACCTTGTCTAACGGTAGTGACGGCACTGTTTCTGGTCTTACACCCGCAGACTTCGAGGGAGAAGATAATGGGCCCGGTAAGCGGTCAGGTATCGAGGCATTTAAGGATATTGATGAAGTCAGCATCATTGCTGCTCCAGGTATGACCGATACCAATGTTCAAATGGCGTTGATAGCCCATTGTGAGAATCTCAAGGATCGTTTTGCCGTCCTAGATATTCAGGAGAACGCCCAAAGTATTTCCGGTGTACAGGCACACCGCACTATTTTTGATACATCCTATGCTGCTATCTACCACCCTTGGGTGAAGGTTTACGATCCTCTTGAAAAGAGAGAAATATTTATTCCACCTTCCGGATCCGTTATTGGAATATTCTCACGTAGTGACCAGGAGCGTGGCGTACACAAGGCACCTGCTAATGAGGTAGTAAGGGGTGCAATTGACCTTAAGTATCGGCTTAATAAAGGCGAGCAGGACATCCTCAATCCAAATGGTGTCAATCTCATCCGAGTTTTTCCAGGCCGAGGTATCCGAATATGGGGGGCCCGAACTTGCTCTTCCAATACCCTTTGGAAATATGTCAACGTAAGACGCTTATTCCTATTCATTGAGGAATCTATTGATGAAGGCACGCAATGGGTGGTGTTTGAACCGAACGACGAGAAACTATGGGCACGAGTGCGACAAACAATTACGCAGTTCTTAACCCGGGTATGGAAAGACGGTGCGCTTATGGGCACTACACCCGAAGAAGCTTTCTTCGTCAAGTGCGACCGAACAACAATGACGCAAGACGATATAGACAATGGCAGGCTTATTGTATTGATAGGTGTTGCGCCCGTAAAGCCCGCGGAATTTGTTATCTTTAGAATAGCACAATGGACAGGAGGCTCTGCGGTTACAGAGTGAAAAGAGGTGCCGAGTTACCAAGTAGCCAAGTAGCCAAGTAGCCAAGGTGCCGAGTAGCCAAGTGAAAAGAACGGGCTACAAATAGAAAAAAAGGAGGTATGTAAAAATGGTAGGTGAAAGAAAAGATCCGTATAGGACTTTCAGGTTCTTGCTGGAGATAGATGGCATCGTTCAGGCGGGGTTCAGTGAAGTTACCATTCCTGATGCGAGCAGTGAACCCGTTGAATACCGTGAGGGTAGCGAGCCACCAACAGTAAGGAAACTTCCCGGATTGAACAAGTACGGAAATGTAACCCTGAAATGGGGGATCACCGATTCTATGGAACTGTACGAGAAGTGGTGGAAACCTGTGGAAGAGGGTAAGATGGGAGATGCAAGGAAAAATGTTGCCATTATCCTGATGGATGAGGAAGGGAATCCCGCAGCGAGATGGGAATTCGTGGATGCATGGCCCAGTAAGTACGATGCACCTGACCTCAACGCTACGGGAACCGATGTTGCGATCGAAAACCTGGAAATAGTGCATGAGGGCATGAAGCGAGTGAAGCCATAAAGTAAAATAAAATGTTTCAGACAGAATACGAGTTCGCGCTGCCGAAGGGATATGTGGATGAGGAAGGCAACATACATAAAGAAGGTGTGATGCGATTAGCAACGGCAGCAGATGAGATACTACCACTGAAAGACCCCAGGGTACAGCAGAATCCTGCTTATCTCTCGGTCATTCTTCTTTCTCGCGTAGTGACCAAGCTTGGAGACCTTCCTGCGGTTAATCCGAGGGTTATTGAGGAACTATTTGCCTCGGACCTTGGATATCTGCAAGAGTTTTATCGGGAGATAAATGGCGATGTGAAGATAAAAGCAAAATGCCCGAAGTGTGAGCACGAGTTCGAGGTGGATATTGGCATGGGGGAATAGAGGGCTACCCCCTCGATAAAATCTACGAGGAGGTAGCTTTCATCGCTTATCACTTTCACTGGAGTCAGGAAGAGATCATGAACATGGAGCACCGGGAAAGACGAAGGTGGTGCGAGGAAATCTCAAAGGTGAATAAGAAGGTGAACGAAGGTGCCAAGTAGCCAAGTGGGCAAGAGTAGCCGAGTAGCCAAGGTGCCAAGTAGGCGAGTGGGCAAGAGTATTCAAGAGTAGCCAAGGTGCCAAGTAGCCAAGGTGCCAAGTAGGTGAGTAAGCAAGTGACCAAGTGGGCAAGGGTGAGGTGAACGGAAACAAGTTCTATCTTTGGGCTGGGTAAAAGATAAAATAAGAAGGAGATAAGATGCAGGGTGAGGCGATGGAAGGGGTAAGGGGAGAAGTTGTTGAAGGGCTTCGATATGTACACTATCAGTTAGGGGCAAATACGGGGAAGGTACTGGAAGTATCGTCATTCCTTTACGCTTTGACTGAGCTACTTATTGAGAAAGGTATAATCACGGAGGAAGAGCTAAACGAACGGAAGATAGCAGTAGCGGAGCGATTGGTAGAGAAGTTTCGGGAACTGGGCATGGGTGCGGTATTTCAGGATAAAGAGCAGGATAAATACGGGTTTGATGAGGTTCAGATTGACTGCGAAAGCAGAAGGCATCTATGCAAGATGGCTTGTTGCAAGTTGAGTTTCGCGCTTTCTAGGCAGGATATCGAAGAGGGCACTGTGAAGTGGGATTTGGGGCATCCGTATATGATTGCTAAGGAGGAGGATGGATACTGCGTTCATCTTGATAAAACGACATACAAGTGCAAGATATGGGAAAAGCGTCCAGTGCCTTGCCGTGGATTTGACTGTCGGAATGATAAACGAATCTGGCTCGATTTTGAGAAGATGGTTATTAATCCAAAATTGCCGGAGGTTTTTGAACGGAAAGATGAGATGGAGAGTGATTTAAAATGAAAGGTATTAGTATGGTTAGAAAACCACAAGATTACACAGATTTTCACCAGAAAAACAATAAATAGGTGTGCCAAAATAAATGAAAGAATCGGTTGCTATTGCAAAAGAAGCAAATAGGAAAAAAGAGTTTTCGCCTACCGATAATAGTATCCAGCGTCTTCGAAATGAGCCTGAGCGGCAGCTTGGCTCTTTGAGGGGTGTGATAGGTAATATAAGGCGTAATGGTGGCACGCCATCGGTTGAGAGCATATCAACAGAGCTTAGCGTTATGCCCTATTCCGATAGTGCATCTGCATTACTTGCACTTCAGCACACTCATGGTAACCAGTATGTACAGCGTGTGGTGACCGGAATTCAGGCGAAGCTTAAGGTTGGGCAGCCGGGAGACAAGTATGAGCAGGAAGCAGATCGGGTGCCGGGACACCCCTATTTGCAGGCCCAGGGCATGATCGAGAATCGTGGCGTATTGAGGCACCTTGGATCACAGGACAAGCTGCGCGAGCCAGATAGATTGGGCAATGTCGTAGATGACGACATCATGCGCGCTACAAAGACAACAACGATACTCAACAACCTTGCGCCTGCAGTAGGTCTCAGACCAAATAGCGTAAAAATTCACGTCGACGAAGAAGCTCGGCGTCGGACAGAGGCTCATCGAGCTGACGGCCTGATGGAAGGCGGCAAGGTTTTTCTGAACCCAACCACTTACAAGCCGGATACACTAGAGGGCAAGTCGCTTCTTGGTCATGAGATGGTGCATGTGGCCCAGCGTAACAATGTGGGAATCCAATTCAACTCAATTCTGTCATACGGAGTTGCTGCTGAGGCGGAAGCCACAGCTTTCGGTAATAGCTTTGCGACTGGACACCGTACAAATGTACCTGTTGAATCGCTATCAAGCACAGCGGTTGCAAGAGGACATAGAAGTGAGCTACAAGTAAGACTGCTTGAGGAATACATCACACGTCGTGTTTCTTCGATCCAGGGATCTTTGAGATCCGAGACGGGAATGAGCCTACCAGAAGTGATTAGGGCGCACGATGCCCTTTTTGACGTTATGGTTCCATCCAGTCACTTTCTCGTACAAAGGGGATACAACCGGGAAACAATTCGAAGGGCAACGCTGGGAAGTGCTGTTTATGAGGCATTGGCCAGGGTACCCTGGGAAAGCGAAGCGGATTTGTATTCAGCAAGCTACAGTGAGTTAAGGGGAGGAGGTCGTGAGGCGTCCATGGGACCATTTCAGGCTTATCCTATGTTCACAGCAAGAGCCCTGGTGAATCCGGAAGTTAGAGAATTTCTGGCGCGGTCAGGAGATGTTTCTTCGCGTGGCTTCGTAGAACTTATCGAGAGGGAATATGAAGGAAGTAGAATGCCGGAGAGTTTTATACGGAGTCGTCTTCAAGGGCCGAGCAATGTCATGCTGCGTAGTACTGGCTTGACTTTGGCAGGAAAAATCGCTCTTACCCTTCATGCAATTAAAGAACTAGATGACCATAATCCAGTGATCCGGCGTTTGGGATATGATGACTCTGGTAGTTTCAGCGGAGAGGTTCAGCGGGAACAGCAACTCCGAATATGGATGGATTACGAAACCGATTTCTGCGATCATTCATATTACGCAAGTGGAAGGTTTCAGCAAGTTCATTTGGGTACATACCCACCAATTGTTGGCGAAGAACAACCTGATCCAAGATTCGCAATGAGGGGGATTGTACGAGGAACACATATTAACCTCAGAAGCGATAGCGAAGAAGGGTCTGTGCAACGGCATGTAATGAGACATCTCGGCTTCAATGTATGGAACCGAGGTCAAATATATAATCCACCTGCAAGAACGAGTTAATTGATACGGCATTTAAGAGGTGGTAAGATATCTTGGGCTCGGCGCCAAATGTCAGCGTCTTCCACTGCAATCCGTAGAACCATGTCCTGCACGCTCACCCCGTGGCAGCCGGAAAGTAATTGAGTCGTGAAGCGATATATTCAAGTTGTGTCGATAATTTTCTAACAGTGGGAACTAATTTCAACGAAATCCTTCCAAATTCATTATAGTAATTGGTTATATGTGTCACGGGCTATATCACCTATTAAATTGGTGGTCTGATTCTGAAAGTCCTTTTAACCTCTCGGATATTCGATTATTCATCCCTGCTTGAGGATTCGAAAGAGGTTACTACTGTTGGAATTATATCGTCACAACCTGTTTTCAAATTCTTCACGCAGCGTTCCTTCTAACATGAAATGAGCTTTGTTTTTCCGATTATTTAAATATAGTTGAATCTAGTCATTAGGAAAACCCGCCTATTAAATTTTTGAATTTTTGATGTGAAAGATTTAAATACATGCAACTCAAATAATCAAACCATGTCAGAAGTAATCGAATGCGTATATAAGGATGGAGTGCTTAAACCCTTTGAAAAAATAACCCTGAAAGAGAATACGAGAGTCAGAGTTATAATTAAGGAATCAATGGTGGAAAAAACTTTTGGCATTCTCAAAGTAAGCGAAGATGAAATAGAGGCAGCTTTTGGGGAGTTAGAGGATGAATGGGGTTTTTATTGATTCAAATGTGATAATACGCCATCTCGCCGGGGATAGAAGAATTGCAGAGCAATAAGGAAATCTCAAGGAGTGCCGAATGATGTGATTGCCCGGTATGGGTTTACTACCTAACGATGCTTTGATAGCCGCTACTTGTAAATATCACGGAATAAGGAAACTTGCTACCCTTAACGGTGATTTTAAGCAGGTTGATTTCGTTGAAATAACGATTACGTCCATAAACTCCTAAAGATAACCAAATATCCAAATATCACATTAAAAAGAGGCATAACTGATTCCGATACGCTCTGGAAATGGCATCAAGAGGTGGTAAACGGAATAATAATGCGGAAAAGCGGGTTCCTCATACTGCTGGACAGTGAAGGAAACGAAAAATGGCTCTGGTCTTTCGAGCGTGCATATCCCGTGCAATGGACAGGTCCCGAGTTGAGGGCAGATAGTAATACCATAGCTGTTAAAAGTATAGAACTCGTTCATAATGGACTAAAGAAGTTTTGAAAAACATTTTATTTTAAAAAATTCTTCTTGCATCTTCGTAAACATCTACGGAAAGCCACATCACCGTTGCAAGCTTTTTCAAATCATCCAAGGATTCCTCTTTGGAGTTTATCCCTGCTTTTACCGCCTTAATCAATACACCAATCGAACCAGCCACTTCCAATCCCATACCGATAGCAAATCGTCTTGCCGCTAAATCATCAATAAGAACTGGATATTCTTTCTCTCTTGCAAGCATTATCACTATCGCTTCTCCCATATCTATACCAGCTCTCTTTGCAATCTCCTGCACCTTATCATTTATATCCACCTCTACTACAATCCATTTCCCTACCTCATTTTCTATTAAAAATGCATCCGGTGCTCAACAACTTCTAGTTCCACGGTTTCGGGTATAATAACACACGCAACCAACTCTTTTAACAGATTCAACCTTCCTATTTTTGCAAGATGTATTAAAGGACCTGCATTTCGCACATCTCATCTATCATTCTTATATATTCCTTCGGCAACCTTACAGATGTGGTTATCATTTCCCTCACCAATTACATTTACTTATAATGTATACATTATATTATATTTAATATTCCATGATTTTGAATATATTCCCCAAAACGCCACACCACCATGAATCGTCTGTGAATAAAAATTCCTTTCTTTGTATCATCATTCTGAAAACATAAGTGTTTAATACAGTAATGACCTGATTATAATACATTAAGTTTGTTTAGGAAAAGTGGATAAAGGAAAGATGATAAAGTTTCGTCCTATTACTCACAACGTGAGGGAATTTTTACCCTTACTCCCGGATTACTTAGAAAAGGATAATGATATTTATTTAACTTATCTCTTTGGTTCCTTTGCTTCAGGAAAGGTAAGGAAACTGAGCGACGTAGATATTGCAGTTCTTCTGAAAGAAGGTATTGAACCCTTAGAAAAACAGCTAAATCTACTCGCTGGTATCTCCTTTATCCTTAAGACCGATGAGGTTGATTTAGTTATACTCAATCGTGCTCCTATCTCTCTTCAATATACCATAATAAGTGAGGGTACACTATTAGTTAATAGGGAAGATAAACTTAGAATAGATTACGAAGAAAAGGTTAGTCGAGACTATTTAGATTCGGAGTATCTGCGTACAGAACATCAAAAATACCTCTTCCAGAGGCTTAAAGGGGATGGAGGCATGATAGATAAAAACGTTGAGTATATAGTAAAAACGGAGGAGGAAAAATGGCAGTAGCAGAAAGAAACGACCCATACCTGAGCTTCAGGTTCCTGGTAGAAATCCAGGGCTTAATAGTAGGCGGATTCTCAGAGGTATCGGGTCTTCAAGCAGAAACCGAGACAGAAGATATGCAAGAAGGTGGCGTTAACGATTACGTTCATAAACTGCCGAAGATTACCAAATATCCCAATATCACATTAAAAAGAGGCCTAACTGATTGTGATGCGCTCTGGAACTGGCATCAGGAGGTAGTAAACGGAATAATAAAGAGGAAAAACGGGTTCATCATACTGCTGGACAGCGAAGGGAACGAGAAATGGCGCTGGTTTTTCGAGCGTGCATATCCCGTGCAATGGACAGGTCCCGAGTTGAGGGCAGATGGTAATACAGTAGCTGTTGAAAGTCTAGAACTCGCTCATAACGGGATAAAGAAAGGATAACGAGTTACCAAGTGGCCGAGTTGGTGATATGAACTGGAAAAAATGCATAATATAGAAAGGGTGAAGATGGAACTGATAGATCGAGGATTCACGCATAAAATGGGAGAAAAATATACTAACTTAAAACTTTTCACTACCAACTTTGCACCAATTATATCTACAAAACGAATCATCCCTCACAGGAGGTGGTTAGAGCTCATATATGCGTTGCCAGTAGTTCTGAGACGGGAAATATTGAATTCATTCAAAAGAACAAAGAACGTTTTTGCCTCGGCTAAACAAATATTTATTGTCCATCTTGATTTTCCTCGCAGTCGCTATGAAGATATAACCACAAGATTAGACATATTTTCACGAGAATCTCGTGGTTTTTATTTTATACCGTCTTCGATCGCGCAGCCGGTAAGTCTTGAACACTCCGGAATAGTAGGGCCAGAAAAAGAATCGCCAGTTGCAACAAACTACCAGGTGCCTATGATTACTACCCCGCCGCTAGTGGTAAGCCATAAACCACTTGGAGTCAGCGATAAAAATCAAGTGACTATTGTTCTTAACAGCGCAAGCGATTTTATTAGACCTTTGTTCTCGAGTTACTATTCGATAGATAAAGAAGCAGGGCAAAAGATAGTCCCGGATTTTAAATCAGCTTCCATCGCACAGTCGGTAAGTCGTGAAACAGCCGAACTAGGAATTGAACAAACGCATTTACATACGTCAGAGATAGGAAAGGTACCTATATACCACACCTATCCGAAGATAGAGCATGTCACAGCTACGTATACGGAAATAATAAAAGAGCGTGTGATAGAGAAAGAAGATAAAGATAAAGCATCACATGCAACACCACAACATCCCAGCATTGATGTGAACCGCCTTACAGACCAGGTATACCAAATGATGGCGCGAAAAATACGAATAGAACGAGAGAGGAGGGGCTTGTTATGCCGTTAGTGAAAGCGTTTTTAACAAGGAAGGATAAGCCCTGGTTAATAGTACCGTTCTTGTTCAATCCGTCTGAGTTCTCGGTCGAAAAAACGAACCAGTTTACAGAAGTGGACATTCCAGGACTTCCTTCTTCCACTTTTCAATTTGTAAAAGGGGGTGTCAGAACCGTGACCATGGACCTAACTTTCGATACATATGAAGAGAAAGTGGATGTCCGCACTTTTACAGATCGCATTACCGGCTGGGAATCAGAAACTAAGAAGGGTAAGGGGCTTATGGATATAGACTCAGACCTTCATGCACCACCTATTTGTCTCTTTATATGGGGTGCGTACATTTTCCCGTGCATAATAGAACGAGCGACCAAAAGATTTACCATGTTCCTCCCGGATGGAACTCCTGTTAGAGCTACATTAAACATTACATTAAAAGAATACAAAGAATTTGAGACTCAGGTAAAAGAGATATCATTACAGTCGGCGGACAGGACGAAAACGCGACAAGTAAAACAGGGCGACAGTCTCTGGTTTATAGCCGCAAAGGAATATGGCAATCCCGCTCTGTGGCGATATATCGCAGAGGCAAACAGTATTGATAATCCTCGTGTGTTAAAACCCGGTATGGAATTGATTATTCCAGCTCTGGAGTGACGAAAAGATGGAGTTTGAAGCGTTAGCGAAAAAGTATAAGAATTTTTATGCGCCCAATTACCATCTACTTATAGATGGCAAAGATATTTTAAGGGAACATTTCGTAGAGATCACAAATGTATCCTGTGAAGATACGTTGGAGGGTGCAGATAGTTTCTCCTTTTCCATAAACGATCCCGGGGTTACATGGCTTGATAGTGACCTTTTTGAACCGGGTAATGAGGTGGAAATTAAGATGGGTTATGAGGATCAACTTGCTACAATGATAGTCGGCGTGATTACCTCGATCAGTCCTAACTTTCCCACTGACGGCACACCGCAACTGGAGATAAGTGGCTTTGATTTATCGCACCAATTTAGGGGTGTTAACATGCTGGAGCCGTTTAGAGATAAGACGGACAGTGAAATAGTAGAAGAAATAGTAGACGCGGCAAAGCACAAACTCCAAAAGCAGATAGACCCAACAGAACCCGAACGTCGTCAGGTCGTGCAAGACGAGGACAAGACGGTCTATCAATTCATCGAATATCTTGCCGCCCGTAATTTCTTTGAGTTCTTTGTCAATGAAAGAACGCTCTATTTTCGGGAGCCCCAAAAAGATAGCGATGAAATAGTAACACTCAAGTATGGTGTCTCGCTATTAAGCTTTAACCCGGAACTTAATACCGCTAATCAGGTCAGTGAAGTGACGGTAAGGGGATGGCACCCCGAAACAAAGGAAGAAATTGTTGGAAGGGCGCAGCGGGGAAGCGAAGAAGGACGGGAACGCGAAAGGAGAAGTGGCGGTGAAATAGTAGAAGATATATATGGGCGAGTAGAGGAGCGGATTTTAGATCGCCCGGTATTTACGCAAGAAGAAGCGGATACCCGCGCTCGTTCTGTATTGAACCAGCGGTCGGAAGGGCTTATCCAGGGTAGTGCAAACTGCATAGGACTACCCGAGATAAGGGCTGGAGTGAACATTAAATTAGAAGGTTTAGGGCAGAAGTTCAGTCGGAAATATTACATCGCTAGAACCACACATACTATCAGTAACTCCGGTTATAGCACCACATTTAATATAAAGGAGAATACCATATGAGCATGTCAGATGTTATTCCCGGTTTTGGAGAAGAGTCACGAGGTAGAGGGATTGAGGGGGTAGTTATTGGTATCGTCACCAATAACGAGGACGATGAAGGGATGGGACGAGTGAGGGTAAGGTTTCCATGGCGAGGGGATAGCGGTGAAAGCTACTGGGCGCGGGTCGCGACTTTAATGGCGGGTGAAGATAGAGGCACCTTCTTTTTACCAGAAGTCGATGACGAAGTGCTTGTTGCTTTCGACCACGGCGATATAAATCACCCTTATGTTATAGGCGCGCTCTGGAACGGAGTGGATACGCCGCCGGAGGCGAATGCAGATGGCAAGAACAATATAAGGAAGATAAAATCCAGAAGCGGACATGAGATAATCCTTGATGATAATCACGAACAGCACAGCGAAAAGCTAGAGATACATACTAACGCTGGTCATACTATCCTTCTCGATGATTCGGCAGGTGCAGAGAAGATAGAAATTAAAGACAAAACCGATAATAATAAGATTATTATTGACTCTGTGCAAAACTCTATTAATATAGAAAGCGTCATGCAGCTTAAGATCAAGGCCAATGTGGTAGAGATAGAGGGCACGACTTCATTGACCCTTAAATCTAACGCTGCATTAACTATTCAAGGGTTACCGGTGAAGATTAATTGAAAAAGAGGTGCCGAGTAGCCAAGTAGCCAAGTAGCCAAGTAGCCGAGTAATCGAGTAGCCAAGTAGCCAAGTAATCGAGGAGCCAAGTAGCCAAGTAATCGAGGAGCCAAGTAGCCAAGTAATCGAGTAGCCAAGTAGCCGAGTAGCCAAGTAGCCGAGTAATCGAGTAGCCAAGTAGCCGAGTAATCGAGTAGCCGAGTAGCCAAGTAGCCAAGTAGCCAAGTAGCCGAGTAATCGAGTAGCCAAGT
>CAZOEM010000034.1:0-10430 GCA_964578735.1 uncultured Halobacteria archaeon
GACCATTGCTACGTTAGCAGGGTCAACCGCCCTAAGCTTTAACCCGCTCTCCGTCACCCTAAACTTACCTTCATCCACTATTGCCGTAAGCGACTCTATACATTCTTTCAATACAGTTAAATCTATCTTAGCTTCAAACATTTCCCTTTTTCCACTCCTAAAATAATATAACATTAAAATGAAGTAAGATATATTTAAAGTATTTGTTTAACCAAACACAAGATTACTTACGGAGATTTTCACGATTAAGAAGATGTAAATGACGAACATATATATGAATACAGCGGAAGAAAGCGATGTAAAGGGGAGCTCTTTTGCTAGAACAGCTACAATTAACGTCTCGGATTTAACGCAATATCTGTTATGTCCCCGTCTGGTTTATTTCCGTGCGAAGGGATATGAACAAGATAGAATAGTAAAGGGAAAAGAAAGGGGTATGATTGAGCGAATCATACTGAAAGAATTGGCATTTAATTTGGATACTCTTTCCGGTGGCGAAGATGAGGTGGGAGAGCGGGAGAGAGAAGAAGGAGAAGATGCAAAAAGCATAATAGAAGATATAGTAGATGACATAGAATGGATATATAGGGAAGAACTGGAAGGTGTAAAAAGGGACCTTTTTGAGGTTGTAAAGAGCGATATTGTATGTGGTATGGGAACTGATGAATGGTTGAGTAAGGTGAGGAACGGGCGGTTAGAGTTAAAAGAAGCACAGGGATATGAACGGGAACACATAGTGGTATCGGAAAAGCTGGGTATGAGCGGTAGTGTAGACAAACTGATAAGGGCAGATGAAGAGGTTATACCGTGCGTGATAAAAACGGGCAAATGCCCCGAGTTTAGTGTATGGCGAAGCGAGAGAGTGCAATTAGCGGCATATGCGATGCTCATAGAAGAAGAGTATGAAACAACGGTAAAGCGTGGTTTTGTGGAATATATAAGAACCGCGGAGTTCCGGGAGTCTCGGATAAGAAAGAAGGATAAGGCGCTTGCATTACAGATATTGAAACGAGTGAAGCGGATAAAACGAGGTGCTTTCCCGGAAAAAGGGGTGCATGCACCCTGTGATACCTGTTCCTTTATTAATAGGTGTGAAACGAGAAAGACCCTGCTTTCAAAGTTGTTAGGGAAGTGAGATTCTGTGTGTCTTTTTTGTCGTTTACCCGAAAATGAGTCCTTACAGAAAGACAAATGCACAGAAAAGAACAGATAAGAGGAAATGTGAAACGGTTATTGGCGGAATTACCGAAAGAAGTAGTATTAGAGGCCGCGGTAAAGACACGCACTACAGAAGAGATTATGGCGGCGATTGAAGCCGGGATAACGATAGTGGGCGAAAATTATATCCAGGAGGCAGAAAGGGCATTTGAGGTGATTGGTGGAGTGGTGAAGTGGCACTTTATTGGACATCTGCAAAGAAATAAAGTAAAGAAGGCGGTGGAGCTATTCGACATAATTGAGACGATAGATTCTTTTTCTATCGCCGAAGAGATTAATAGAGCAAGTAGTAAAATAGGAAAGATAATGCCCATCCTGATTGAGGTAAACAGTGGAAGAGAACCGCAGAAATTTGGCGCTTTTCCGGAATATGTAGAAGAATTAGTGGTGAAATTATCCGAGCTCTCTTCGGTCAAAATAGTGGGGTTGATGACTCTGGGACCCTACGAAGAAGAGATAGATAAATTACACCCCTATTTTAGAGAGACAAAAGAACTATTTGAGCGGATAAAAAAATCCGGCATACCCTCTGTGGATATGAAGTATCTTTCTATGGGCATGAGTGATTCATATATAATCGCAATAGAAGAGGGCGCAAATATCGTCCGCGTTGGAACTGGAATATTTGGTCATCGAAGGCGTGTTTGATTACAACGAGATAAAAATGGAAGAGCGAGGCATAAGTAAAGAGGAACTGAAATCGTTTCTCAAAGAGCAAAGGCAGAAGGATCACTCTTACCGGAAAGTTTTGAGTTCTATGTGCACATATCCACACGAAATAGCGACATATGCACATAATCTATTCTTGGACTCGAATTTAGGTGATTCGGGGCTATTCCCAGGTACAAAAGCGATGGAAGACGAATTGATACGGATGATCGGGTCGTTACTGGGTAATGAGAACGCACATGGTTATATCTCCACTGGTGGTACGGAATCGAATATACAGGCGATAAGGGCAATAAGAAACAGGAAAAGAAAGGAAGGACTGCAACAGATGAACATAATCGTGCCAAAAACAGCGCATTTCTCCTTTGATAAAATCGAGAGCCTTTTATGCCTGGAAGTAAAGAAAGCGGGATTAGACGATGAATTGAGAGTGGATGTGAATTCAGTGGAAGAATTGATAGATGATAATACGATAAGCATAGTGGGTATAGCGGGCACGACCGAATTTGGGCAGATAGACCCGATAAAGGAGCTTGCAGATATTGCACGTAATAGCGATATTTTTTTACATGTTGATGCCGCTTTTGGTGGTTTCGTAATTCCGTTTTTAGATGCTGAGTATCAATTCGATTTCTCGCTTGACGCGGTATCATCTATTTCAGTAGACCCGCATAAGATGGGGATGAGCACGATCCCAGCAGGATGCATCTTGTTCCGTGACGAGTCGTATTTATCGGATTTAGCTGTGGACACTCCATATCTGACGACGAATGAGCAGTGCTCGCTGATAGGGACGAGAAGCGGCGCACCTGTCGCGGCTACTTTCGCGGTACTCAAATACCTTGGTAGAAGCGGCTTGAGGGCGATTGTAGATGAATGCATGCAGCTAACGAGGATGTTAGTGCATGGTGCAAAGGCGATGGGCATTTACCCGGTGATAGAGCCTGTTACGAACGTGGTAACGTTGCGTTTTCCTGATGTTGTACGGGTGGCGAAAGCGTTAGAAGCAAGAGGATGGCGAGTTTCTACGACAAGAGCGCCAAAGGCGCTTCGGTTAGTTATAATGCCGCATGTGACTGAAGAGACGATAGAGATGTTTTTGAACGATTTGGCGTGTGTGACGTAGCAGATCAGCACAAAAATCGGCAGATTATTGTGCTGTCAATGCAAAATGAAAAGTGCAAAAGTCAAAATACAATAGATGGGTAAAAAAATAGAAAAGCTTTTATATATCCTAACTAGTCTGTATCTGTAGCATTAGTCATGGGCACTCGTACTTAAATGCCGGGACCTGTAATTAAGTGTGGTGACTCAAAAGGTGGTGAATAAAAGATGAAAAAAAGCAAGATGGTTCTTGGTTTTGTTGCAGTTTTAGTGATAGCTATGGTCACGAGTGGATTTACTGCGCTGGTTTCTGCGGATATTACATCCGGTAGTGATGTGAAAAATTCATCAGCCATAACCTATGGTATTAATGATTCGATTATGCAAGAGAATGGCTTGCCAACTCAAGTTTCTCTGAAAGAGGATGCATATCATTATAAATATTCATTAGATGGAATAAACGATAATCTGTACACCGAGTGGTGGTATTTCAACGTATACAACGAGGGAATGCAGTTTATAGTCAGTTATTTGCTTTTTGATCCCGATAATCTGACCGATATGGGTGATGCAAGGGTGCTTGCGGTTGTATATGATGGCATGCCACTGATCGGATTTACATCAACATCGGTGTCGAATTTCACAGCAGATTATGAAAAGCCAAATGTGACGATCGGCTCAAATACACTGCTTGCACTGAATGATACGACATTTGTGATCAATGGCAGTTGCTATGATAGTTATCTAAATATTCCGATTCAGTGGAACCTCAGATATACCATGGATGTGGGATCATGGTTTGGAGCACCTGAGCCCATGCTTGTTGGACACAGGCCTGATGACTGGATGCAGTGGTTGAGTTATATGACTGGTGCAAACGTGCAGGGCACCATTACCATTGGCGGAATGACCTATGACCTGTCTGGTAGAGGGTATCACGATCATAACTGGGGTGAATAGCTCTTTGATGACCCACAGTGGAACTGGGCGCAGGTCAGTGCGCCAGAAGAAAATGCCAGCTTAATCCTCGGCGATTTGATCGCGCCGCCAGCGCGCAACACCGTGATGGCGTTTAAATACAATGGAACAACGATAACATTCGATGAAATCGCTCTGGCATACGCAGGCTATGAATTTGATCCGATCACATCGAAACTATACCCGGATGAATACCACGTGACCGCAAACAGTGATGAATATCGCATAAATGTCACGATTAACGTAATCAAGAATGTTCCGCTAGTGAGGTCATTCCCGAGAGCACTGCCTGATTATGTGATATACGAGCAGGTTTCGGATTGCAATATAGCGTTGTTTAAGGCTGAAGAACTCGTTTATAGCCTCAATCAGGGTGGATTCTCAGAGTATACAACGCACGTGGTACATACGATATATGGCCGGGTGCTGAATGCAGTGGGTGCATTGGTCACTGTTACCAATGCGAGAACGGACGTGTCAAAACAGAGCACTGTGGCATCCGGATATTATAGCGTGGATGGCGATTTTCTGGATTATTTGGTCAATGATACCTCTCCTTGGGTGGCGGATGGCGATAAAATGTATATAGAGGCGGTTGAAAATCAAAATAGGGGTAACACTACCCTGATTGTAAATATGAGTGTGGATAAGCAACAGGCTGCCGATATAAGCCTTCAGCCACTGCCAGAGTAGTCGGCACAGGCTCTGGGACGTATCTGCTCAAAAACATATGGATTTTTGAACTGATAATGCAAAATTTAAAATGAAAAGTGCAAAAGTCAAAGTTCAATAGATGCATTTTGCAATTATCTAAAATCTATACCTCAACTCCTTCTTCTATTGCCTGTTTAACAATCCCAATCTGCATTTTCTTCTCTTCAAACTCTTCCGGGGTATAACAGATAGGTTCCAGCATCTGCTTCTTGATAAGATTATCCCCTCTTGCCCGTGAGCCAAATAAAATAATCTTTTCCAGAGCAAACTTCTCTTTTATATACTCCAAATGCTTGTTCAACAATGCAAAGGTCTGTTCATCTGCTCTTCCAACCATCTCAAAATCACCCCCGTTGTTTCCACCAATTGGATATTTCTTCTCTCATCCTATTTCCGTTTTGCACTCATACCACTTGCGTGTTCGATAGTCTCACCGGTGATCAAATCAGCTATAGCTTTCCACGCATAGCGGGGATTCAACGAATACGCTTTCTCGAAGCAATGATGGCTTTCCTCTGTTTCATCCAGCGACATCAGCACCTGCCCCTTTGCCATCCAAGCCATATAATATTCATCATTCAGTGCCAGAGCGGCGTCAAAACATCGTATCGCATCCTCGTACATCTTCATGGAAGTGAGAATACTGCCTTTATTCTGCCATGCCTGAATGATTGTGTCATCGTATTTCAACGCTTCCTCATAGCATCTTAGCGCCTCTTCTTCTTTACCCAACCGACGTATTAAACGTGCCTTATTAACCCATGCGGCAGCCAAATCGGGTTTCGCTTCGAGCGATTTAATATAAGCCTCTAATGCCTTTCGGTCATTTCCCATCTCTTCCCATGCTAATCCTATATCGTTCCACGCTTCGTAACTATCAGGGTCACATTTTAGCGCTTGTTTGTACTTCTTTATCGCTTCCGCAGCCTGCCCACTATGTAGCAATTTCGATGCTTCGCGGCACAGAGCTCTTATTTCATCGCCATTCACCGCTATTTCTTGTGCATCGAGTGAAGATGCTTCTCGCTCTTTATGGTCTAAACTCGGGTGTACCTTCATTTCGTGCGCTGCCATATTCTCTATCTTTACTCTTGCACCACAGAACCTGCAAGTACCGAATTTCTTTCTGCGTTTTGTGCTCATCAATTAATCTTATTTGTTCTACTACTTTAAAAATGTGTTCCTTCATCCTTCCATCTAATTTCTTTGGCGAAAGACTAAAAATGTTTAAGCTATTTTTGCGTAGCAAAAATAATCGAAAACTTTTTATGTAGGTTGACTATAGAAACATTAAAGCGGTGAAGTGGGTGTGATATGCAATGAAGAAAGGTATAAGTTTGAAGGTGTTGGCAATTGTTACTGTCTTGATGATAGTCATAAGTGGTGTGGCGCCAGGTATTGCAGTTAGTAATCAATCGAATAACGCATCAAATCAGTTATATGAAATCAATGAGTGTGAGTCTTTTCCAACCTTAGGTGATGGCGACATAAATGAGGTAGCTAACAAATCAATATCCGAGGGTACGGAAAATCCAGTAAATGAGCCTATTCATCTGTTAGGTCAGGATATTGGCTTAGAGGGAGTCGCTTTGAATTCAAACGGAAGTTATGAGTTGATAAATGGATATAGGGCACAAGTACTTGACACAGATACGTCTTCATCACATAGCATTCATGCTTTGGATGTTAATGTTACCTTTGGCAAATTGACAGTTCATTCCAAAGGTGTTAACGAAATATTACTGGATTCTTCTGTTAGTGTTTATACGCAATTCACAGACGAATATGTTTATTCTGGAAATACGGGAAGTGAGGGGATGATTTCGTTCTATCTTGCCCCAGGTACTTATAAAGCAAGTATACGGGAATCTAACTGCATCTGGAAAGAGGATTTGGTTATTACTGCTGGAGCTGAGACAAGCACTACCGCTGTTTTTGGTGGACTTAATGTTCATTCCAGAGATTTTGACGGAAATCCATTGGATTCTTCTGTTAGTGTTTATACGCAATCCACAGACGAATATGTTTATTCTGGAAATACGGGAAGTGAGGGGATGATTTCGTTCTATCTTGCCCCAGGTACTTATAAAGCAAGTATACGGGAATCTAACTGCATCTGGAAAGAGGATTTGGTTATTACTGCTGGAGCTGAGACAAGCACTACCGCTGTTTTTGGTGGACTTAATGTTCATTCCAGAGATTTTGACGGAAATCCATTGGATTCTTCTGTTAGTGTTTATACGCAATCCACAGACGAATATGTTTATTCTGGAAATACGGGAAGTGAGGGGGTGATTTCGTTCTATCTTGCTCCTGGTACTTATAAGGTAAAGGTGAGAAAGTCAGCAGATGTATGGTATTATGATATAGTTGTTATCACAGGGAAAGCTACCAATGTTGGTGATTACATAAATCATAATCCTGTTATTAATAGCATTACCGCGGATCCAGCGAGAATAAACCCTAGCGGTTCAACGACCATTACCGTTTCTGCAAGTGATTTTGATGGAGATCCATTATCTTATTCTTATTCAGCATCGATAGGAACCGTGGTTGGTTCAGGCACGACCGCACTGTATACAGCTCCAACTACTTCAGACACCTACCGAATTGACGTTGTTGTCTGTGATGGTAATGGTGGCACTGCACAAGGTAGTATCTTCGTTTCTGATAGATATGGTAATCTCGTTGTAAATTCCAGAGGCGTGGGTGGAGAACCGTTGGATTCCTATGTCTATGTTTATAAACAATCCACAGGTGCTTCGGTTGATTCTGAGCGGACGGGCAGCGATGGCACAATTACCTTTTCACTTTTAGAAGACATATACAAAATAAAAGTAAGAGAGTCTTCAGATATATGGGTGAAAAACATCTTAGTACTATATGGCACTACGGGGATAATAATTGGCGATGACATAAACAATACCGCCCCGGTAATAAATTCCTATTCCCCAGCACAATCAGCTCTTAGCATTAACGAAGGTGAAAGAATCACCTTCACAGCAAATGCAAGCGATCCTGATGGAACAAACCCACAATATCGCTGGTATCTTGATGGCGTATTTCAATCCCCATTGCAAGCCTGGACATTCTACGCATCATATACAGACAGTGGCAGCCAAAATGTAACACTCGAAGTAACTGATGGTCAATACACAGTTAACCAAAAATGGAATGTAATAGTAAACAATGCAAACCAAAATCCAATCATAACCAACCTTTATGCTGCTAACACTACCCTCTCACCACTTAATTCTACGGTCATTCGGGTCACGGCAGTCGATTTCGACGGTGACGATTTAAACTATAGTTGGAGCTCAACCGGAGGTGAGTTCTCCACTATCTCTGCTAATAATGCGACTTGGATTGCACCGGAAATGAACGGTTCGTATAATATAACCGTGATTGTAAGCGATGGTAATGGTGGAAATGCCACGGAGTCATTGATTATAGCTGTGGGCGAAGTGGTAAAAACATAAGAGTTTGTAGTAACCAATGGCGCTAAGGAATACACCATAAGACTTTATTTCGCAGAGGAAAATGGCGACATATTAGATTTATTTAGACACCCGGACCCAACTACACATGATTTCCCGGGCATAAGCGTGCCTCTTAGACCATCTAACAAATGGGTAATAGAAAAAGTCACTGTCTATACTGGCGAAGAAGAAGTTCGTGATGAAGAGGAGTTAAAACAAGTACTAAAAGCTCTCTCGGGCTGGGTATTAGCTAAATATACCACTGAGCACCCTATCAATGGTGATACCTCCAGCTTTGATATTTTAAACCACTTTTCAAAAACGGACGATGCACCACAAGGTAACTTAATGGATATTGCCCAGACTAAAGACGAAGCGCTCGGTTTAGAAAGATGGGCTACATGTCCACAATCAATCATAGATTTTGGGACGTGGGAAGATGCAGTAGCAACAAGTGTTGAACAAAGCTTCAGAGCCGGTGGCTGCCCGCCCGAATTTGAAGAAAGCGAGGGAACAAAGTTAGCAGGCTATGTTAACGAAATTTTCGACGGTATTGAGCTGAACGAAACAGATGGAGTGCTAGTAAAAGGCGCAATTGGCACTTTTGTTAAAGCCTTGCTCCTCAGAAGTGAGGGCGTGAAAAGTCTTTCTTTTCTTGATGAATACGCAGCTACAAATAGCATCGAATTAGAAGAAGATTTCCGAGCCGGTGTGAAAGAGGTAATAACAACTTATGGGATGGATAACTATGATGACATAATTAAGCAGGCAATACAAGATGGCGTGCAAGCAGCTATAGCAGATGCTACCGCGAAGACCGTAGACGAAATTATCAATAGAGCAGTGCCACAAATCACATCTATATTGCGAGATAAATTATCTGCGCAAGCGGCTACTGCATTTTCAAGTATAGTAAGCGGAATTGGTTGGGGCTATTTTGTTGCTGACTTAACTATGGACCCATGCGAAAACTTTAGAATACTCACCTCGCACTCAGCCAGTATGCATGTTGCGCAGAATTACGGTAAGATAGAGGAGGTGCTGATGCACGATCTCGCTTCTGACAGGGAGATCGACTTAACAAAGGCATACAGTTTCATAACATTAAGGAAGATGGAATTAAGTGCTATTGGTCAAAGCTATGAAGCTCTAAGCAGAATGGGAGAAGTCTCGCTTCTTAATAGCTTCCTTGATCTCGTGGGTACAAGCGTAGGATATACAGCATCTAAAGGCGATATATTAAATATAGCTGATGTCTATCTTTATCCGGCAAAGAACACAGAAAAGCTTACTGAATTTTTGGTCAATAAAGCGTTAGGAAAACAGGATTATTCTGTAGAAGAGGGCTTTATCTCTGCAAGGATGTTTAGAAACGAGGCGAAAAGCTTCCCTATTACTATTACACCACCCATAAATGTCGAAGAACTTGAAATGTATCGTTTGCAGTGGGAGAATGCACCAAAAATAGAAATCAAATCACATAATTCCTCAGGTGAACAAACCAGAGTGGATTTAAATGTTTTTGTGCCCAATGATGCGGATATAGGCATTTATCGTGGATTAGCCGTAATTAAAGCAGAGGAGAACGATTTTGAGGTCTTTTTTGTTATCACTGTTCTTACTGATAATATCTTAAGGGTTGAAATTTTAGCCTCTAAAGACAACGAGGATTTAAACACTAATAATATAGAGATAAAAGCAGAGGTGATCACAAAGAAGGGCTCGGAAATAGAGCCGGTTTTTGATGCAGAAGTTAAAGCTCTGCTAACTTCTGTTCTTGCTGCGAGTAAAGAACTTGAGATGAAACACAGAGAAAGTGGGCTATATACGGTAACAACAACTTTAAAGGATAGATGCCCATATACTTTAACAGTAACCGCTGAGAAGGTATGTGACACGTTCTTTGGTTTTCCCACTCATTGTTATGAGCCAGGATCAGATACCGTTGAATTTTCTGTCTTAATACCAGAATAGAAGGAAAAAAATGAATTGGAAGAAGATATTAATAGTTGTTTTGGAGGTATTGTTTGTTGGTAGTATGTGTAGATGTGAGGATGAAAAAGAAGTGGTGAGAGATGTTGGAGATAGAAGATGTAGAAATAAAAATACTTGGAGAAGGTGGGTTAGGATACGATGATGGTGAAGCAGATGGTCATGCCAGTCTCGGGCCGAAGGGTCATGCAGTGCGCTTTTCAAATGACGGAAAATTGGATATTAATGGAATAAAGATATGTAGTGCCAGGTACGATGATACCACAAGGGAATTTG
>CAZOEM010000034.1:10440-13956 GCA_964578735.1 uncultured Halobacteria archaeon
TTGAAATATGGGATATTGATTTAAAAACGCTTTACACCGCCTCTTACGATTATACTGATTATTCCCCTGATACTTATTTCCCTCCTGAAGATAATGATTTGAAATGGGTGACAATTGATGTTCCAAACATCGAAGTTAATGGCGATTTTTATATGCCCGTATTTACTTACTCGGGACCTCCGTCATGGGTTAAAGGTCCCAGGGGGCCTCACGCACCTAAAGGTGGGATTGTGATAGGGCGTGATTCCGATACGAAATCAGGAAACTCTTTTGTCGTGTCGAAGAGCCCAAGTAGAATTGAAGACCGGGAAACTATAACTACCTGGGACATACGTCAGGAAGATACTAACTGGATGATAAAGGTTGTAACTGCTCAATGAGCTTCTACATCAAAAACAATCTGAGTGGATGACTATTTCGCAGAAGATGATCCGATCAATATCTTTTGGACATGGCACCACATATCATAACGCTGCAAAGAGACATTTACAGCGAGCTGAGCATAACAGGTGTGATAGACCCCAATAAAGCAAGGCTACTGACAGGCTGTAAAGATTATTGCACGTATCTAATCCGGGATACACAGGAATATGGGCGAGAAGATGCAGAAGAGATAATAGAGCAATTATTGGCTTGTGAGACATACTGTAATGCTAAAGGTGACCGGTTCAATGCCGGCTTTTTCCATACGCTTGTAGAATTGCTATCGGTAAGGTATAATATCTCATTGGTTGAGGGCGAATTGATAGATAGGGAACTCTTTGAAGATGAATGGCCAAGAATATGTGAAAAGCTAGGGATTTAGGAAACAACGATGATGTGTGTTTTCTATCATCCTAACTCTATAACAGGGATTCAATGTATACGATTTTTTTTTGATACCTTTATGTGTCCTCTTAATTAATAAATGTATAGCGATTAGGGAATGTTAAAAAATACAGCCAAGATAAAGAGGTGAAGAGGCTGTCCAACAATCATCCAATATCCAATAGGAATAAGACTGGTGCTGATGGCGTCTGTTGATGCTATTTTGTCTTCGAGAGAGATAGCAAAGCTAGCACATGAGAATAGGGGGAACAAGAAGAAACGTAAAGAGATATCATACAATCTTCAGATAACGGTAGACCACGATTCGGGTATAATTCTTGCTAATGACGTTACTCAAGACGGTACCGACCATTACCAGTTGCACCAAACGCAGCGGATGGTGAGGACTGGAACCGACACTCATTCAATGATAAACAGTTTTGGAGAAAACAGGTGTAGTGTCTTGTCCTGCTAAGAATGCGATATATCAGGCTGCTGTTCCTGATCCGGAAGGGATTCTGAATCCTCTAAGAGCACTGAGGGACGACAATCTTAAGGTTGAGTATGTGGATCGCTACTGTGAGAACAGTCCTGTGTTGACGGTGGTAATGAGAAAAGGTCCTGTTCTGGAGCATGAGACAGCGCGACTCCTTGCTAGGTATTCGCCTATGGTATGCGATCATGTCAATGGAATTGATGTGGATAAGCCCATTACCCGAGGAGACGTGGAAGAGATCGTATCTTTCACAGACCGGTTAAAGAGAGATGTCCGGGAGAACAGAGGCGAGATAGATGCCACGAAGAGTCAGGAGATAATAATGTTCTTAGAAGTTAAATTTTACGATTACGCTACTTTTACGTAAAATCTCAGCTGCAGGGTTCACGAAATTCCTGTTGCCACAGCCGTTCCATTCCCAGCATATCCTCATTTCTTTCGTCTTACACTCGTTCGAGCAGAGGTCACAGCGTATCCAGCCTTCACTCTTCGGTGGCTCTGCGAGAAGATCGTATTCCGCCCTTATCTGCTTATGCATTTTTGCAGGATTAAAATCACGACTAACTTGGTGAGAAAAGAATTGGGTAGGAGATTAAGAAGAGCTTACGATTTAAGGCAGAAAGGAGATTATGCTATGGGATTTATGGTAGGTGGGAGTGAGGCAAAGAAAATCTTAGAGTTCTAAGTAGCGAAACGTTAAATATGTGTAGCGATTATTCTTAAATATATAATATATATGGAACTCTAGGATGGAGAGGGATGGGATATACAGAGCAAGCCACGGAAGACTTGCTACTTCGGGTGCTGGAAAAGGAATTCCGAGAAGCGATGCAGGATGTGCTCGATGATAAACGAAAGATTACCGATCCTGACGTTTGTAACATCTTCAAGCTCTGGCATTTAAAGAATCATGTGTATGGCATTTGGAAGGAGATGCGGGAAGGGTTCAAGAGGGTGGATGAGCAATTTGCACAAATGCGAATGGAGACGAACGAACGCTTTGAGACGATAGACGAACGCTTTTGACGAATGGAACATAGAATATCCCTGGTATTCACCTTCTTAGGTGTAGAGTTTACCATTCTCGCTGCTATTATGACTTTATTTATTTATGTGATCGTTTCTCTGAACTGAGGGGAGAAGAGAGAAGGCGAGGAAGTATGTGGGTGGGAAGCCAGTTTATCTGGTTGAATTAGTTAATAGCGATAAAAGGGGGGAGAAAATGGATGCACTGCTCACGCTAAGAACCGGCGAGTTGGAAACAATGTTTAAAATTGTCGCCGAGTAGGAAGATGAAATAAATATTGATGGTAGAAGTTATCCCGTAAGCTATGAGATGCTGGTTGACGCTCTAAACAAATTTACTGATATTGAGGAAATCGGGATTGGCAATTTGGATGAAGTTTCAAAGAGATACAGGATAAAAAGGAATATCTTGTTTGTCGAACTATTGAGAAAAAAGATAAGATCACAGTCGAGGTTGGATTTGCTCGCTATTCGGGAAGTAATTGGCAAGACGGCGAAATAATAAATTTGCGAGTACTGCAAAATTCAATCACGCTTTCTTTACATGTGTTTTTTCATTGTATATAAAGTATAACTTCTACATATTTAATTTAGGACGCGGATTTACACGGATTTACACGACTTATTTTTTTCTGTGTTAATCAGTGTTAATCTTACTTCAAATCCTGATAATCTACGATCATCTGCGTCCGATTATTATTTTTTCTTGAACGCTACCAGGACACAATAACTTTTTGCCTTATAACATCCCTAATTTAGCCTTTATTATCTCTATCTCTCGCTCTAACCGGTCAAACCGCTCTTCCATGAACGATTTCAAGTCCTCTCGCAGTCCTCTTATCTCCCCTATGGTCTCATCCTGCTTATCAAGCATCCTATCCTGCTTATCAAGCATCTTCTTTCCTATCGATACCGATTCTTCACCGAGTTCGACAGATTTGTAAAGCAATTTCCCGGCTGCATCAAAACGTTCACCTAATTCTTCCTGCCAATTCCCCCTTTTTATCTCAAAATATTTGAATCCCGCTTCATAATCTTCAAATCTAACATCTAAATGCTCCACGTCTATTGGGTATCGAGTAATATTTATCTCTTTGATGAACCGCTCCATCATTAAATATTCGCCTTCTGCAACGATTCTAACATCATAGGGCGTAACGTTCTCAACAAACCCGGATATTTCCAGT
>CAZOEM010000035.1:0-13851 GCA_964578735.1 uncultured Halobacteria archaeon
ATGGCGGCTATTACCGCTACCGCCTTTGTTGTTATAGCCACATTTATTTCATCTTCTTCTTTACATGTGTTCATGTTTCTGTTGCCTCCTTTTTTTATTACCCTTTTCGGGTAATGGTAGTAAAGTAAAAATCGCCTTATAAACTTTTCGGTTTAAAATGGACTTACTTTCTTCTTATGAGAGAAAAAATAAATCCTAGTATTGGCAATAGACCGGATAATAGCCAGCCCGCAATCAGAATCGCTATTATGGGATAATTCCCATAAGGATTTTTTATCTCAATTATAAATTGTGAAACCAATAGATAGAACAGTATCAGTGGCAAAATTACTTTAATAAGCGGTATCCACCAATTACCAATTTTTATATTTGAAACAGAGTTCAAATGGTTTTGCAAATCCTTCGTTTCGTAGAACCAGCCTAAAACAATGCATTCTACCAATACCACTGCTGTCAGTCCGAAATGCTCCATAAAGTGGTCAACAATATCCAGCCAATAAAGACCAGCACCTGTAATAAATATCAAACCAAACACAAAACCAATAAAGGCGATTGTAAGATTTGCTGTTCGGTGGCTGACACCGAATTTATCGCGCACCGCAGATGCAACTGCTTCCACAAGCGAAAAGGCAGAATCCACAGCGAGAGTAAGTAGCATTACAAAAAAGAGAATGCCGAAAAGTTGTGAAAGCGGCATATTGGAAATCACTGCTGGATATGTACAAAACGCCAGACCTGGACCACCTTTTAGCACTTCAGTGACAGCAACGCCTTGCATCTTGGCATAGTATCCCAGAGTCCCAAAAACAGCGAAACCACCCACAAATGCAGTCAGAGCATCAGATATACCGATAATAATGGCGCTACTTGTAATATCTGCCTTTTCAGGTAAGAAACTGGAATAAGCAATCAAAATGCCTAATCCGATGGACACAGAATAAAAAACCTGACCATAAGCCGCTGCCCAAACTGAGGGGTCGAGCAGTTTGGAAAAAACAGGGTTCAGATAGTAAGTAAGCCCAATTGCTGCACCAGGGAGTGTAACCCCACGAATTACAAATACAAGCAGCAATATCCAGGGTAAAATAACAGTTGCATATACTACTTTACCCACTGTTTTAGCCCCTTTCCTGATAGAAAATACAATCATAATCCAACTGATAACCAGACCAATAAGAACAGTCGTCTGAATTCCTCCAAAGCTGAATGGTCCCTCTGTTAATCCCAGGAATCCATTATAGAAGAAACTAGTCGGATTACTTCCCCATTTATCGCTCAGAGAAAGGTATCCATACATGACGCTCCATGCCATCACAACTGCGTAATAAGTTACGATTGCAAATGATACTAGCACAGCCCACCAGCCGACCCATTCAAATCTCTTGTCAACTTTTTTGAATGCACCCGGAGCTGCCAGTCTGAACTTATGACCAATCCCCAATTCTAAAAGCAAAATAGGAATACCTGCTGTAAATAGGGCAATAAAATAAGCAATAAGAAACGTTCCACCGCCATTTTCATAACATACGAAAGGGAATCTCCATAAATTCCCTAAACCAATAGCAGAGCCTATAGATGCCAGAATAAAAGCTCTATGACTGTCCCAATTTTCTCTCGATGCCATTTTTTTACTCTATTAATTTTGCCGAATTTTAATGATCAAAGTGAAACTGCACACGGCAAAGACCTTCCTTTAGCTCGGATTTGACCGTGTCCACATATTGCGTTATCATGAATCCCGAGAGTTTGACAGTGGCTTTTTCATCCCGTAGCAAATCAGTTTCCGCAGGACGCATTGTGGGGAATTCCATTTGCATGCCATCATAACGGAGATCGATGTCCAGGTTAAACTCATCAAAGCTGACATCCGCCTTGATTTTACCTTTTGCTAGCCCTAACGTTGATACCGATTCGAAAAGTTCATTCATGGCTGATATAGCGCGGTAGATTACTTCCTTTCGTGCACCCCAAGCAGACCCTTGTTTTTCCATGAAAGTAAAAATCTCCTCGGAAGAATCCACGCCCGGCTCCAGTATGAGCTGCTGGCGTTTTGCTATACCAATTCTGAAAATGAGATTGAGGATGATTACAAGCATAGTTGCTAAGAAGAGAGAGGAACTGAAGATAGGTTGAAGCCAGGGATGATGGATATTTTCATACAGTTCTGGTAGGGCATCCACACTGAGACCGAAGATGAGGGGGATACCCACCACAAATATCCTTCTTGCATCCAGCATCCGCGACATAATTATCTGTATTCCTGCTACGATCATGAAGCTCACCGCATAGATGAGCGCTGCACCCATGACTGGTTTGGGCATGATAACAAATACTGTTGCAAGTTTGGGAAAGAGAGCAAGAGTGATGAGAATACCACCGGCAGCAAAGGCAATTCTTCGGCTTGTTGCTCCTGTACCAATAGAAAGTCCGACGTTGCTTGATGACGTTGACTGACCCATTCCCCCAACAAGTCCGCTTACTATGGCACTCAGACCATCGGAAAGAATCCCACCACCGATATTCTCCATATCCGGGCGTTTCCATTCGACATCATTGATCTTCTGACAGGTGGTGATGTCACCCACACTCTTCAGGGATGAACAGATTATTGCAATCAGAAATGGAACAAGCAGGAAAAAATCAAATGACCACCCGAAATACTCCGGATTAGGAAACGCAATCAGCGGAGCCTGCCGGAAAAGCTCGATATGTGAAACATTGAGAATGCCAAGAAGAAAGGCTGCTATGTAACCCAGTATCATTCCAATTAGAACGGAATAGAGCTTCAGTTTTCCCTTACCCCACACATTAAGACCTACCATAGTACCAAGGGTAATGAATCCAACAATCAGTTCGGGAATTTCCGTGACTGTATCGGTAGCGTCAATGCCCATAAAATTGCGAATGACAAGTGGTATGATCGCAATACCGACCATGAGAACAACAAGACCTGTCACCTCAGTAGGAAAGAGGGCACGGAGGCGGTGCATAACGCGAGAGAGAAGAACCTCAAAGGAACCTGCTATGGCGGTCATGCCAAAGAGAAGGGAAAGCCCACCGGTTTGCGCTGCCAGGAGCGATGCAGGGAGATACGAGGGGCCACAGACAGAAGGACAGAGATACCCAGAACCAATCCCCTTCTTCTTCAATGCCTGTAGTATGGTTCCAACACCGGATGCGAGCATCGACATACTAACGAAAAAACCTGCCTGTTCGGGCGTTCCTCCAATTGACCGGACAATAACTACCGGAAAAACGAGGACAATTGTGATGATGAATATATGTTGAAGACCCAGGAGGAGACATGTAAGCAGCGGCGGTTTGTCTTCAACGCCATATACAAGTTCCGGCGGTTTCTTTGGCATTTTACTTTTATTATTTGAATGACTAATTAAAATTAAAAGTGTATATATATAAGTAAAAAAATGATAAAAAGATACGATCCCTTTTAGCTGGGTAAAGATATGAAGGTGAGGTCATGAAAAGGATAAAAATAGTATCCGTGTTGATAGCTTTGCTATTGGCAGCCATTATCATCGGATATGTTGTTCATAAAGAAATTTCCCCAGACGAAAAGACAGGTAAAAAGGTACTTCTTATCTTCAGTTACCACCCCAAGTATCCCTGGGTGATAGAAGAGACAAGAGGGGCGGAAGACATTTTGGAAGACAAAGGTGTAGAGATCGAAAAATTCTATCTGGATACCAAAAGGAAGACCGGTGCGGAGTGGAAGAAGAAGGTGTCTGAAGATGCCGTGCTGAAAATCGAGGAGTTCAAACCTGACCTTGTAATCGTGTTTGATGACAATGCGTGTGAGCTTGTAGCGATGAAATACGCAGGTAAAGCACTTCCATTTGTTTTCTGTGGTATGAATGGTGACCCAGAAGACGATGGATTTCCCACCGAAAATATAGCCGGTGTGGTTGAAAGACAGCATATAAACGGAACAATTGACCTTCTCAAACAGCTTGTGCCAACTGTTAAAAAAGTTGCGATAATAAGTGACAACAGCCCTACTTCACACGGGTTTGTAACCCGAATAGAGAAAACAGCATTGCCTGTTGAGATTTCTGAATGCTACACTACGGACGATTTTGACGCCTGGAAAGCGAAAGTAAAAGAACTCCAGTCCGAGGTGGATGCAATCGGGCTATTTGTGTATCACACCATTAAAGACCCGGAAAAAGAGGGAGAGGTAAGTCTACCCCCCGAGGACGTGTTGAGCTGGACACTAAGGCATAACAAGCTTCCTGAGTTTGCTTTCTTGGACTTCACCGTAAGGGCGGGAGCTTTGTGTGGTATCACTCTGTCAGGCTACGAGCAGGGTAAAGCTGCGGCTGAAATCGCCATCGAGATATTAGATGGAAAGAAGCCTGCGGATGTTCCTATCAAGTGTCCTGAAGAGGGAAAACCAATTGTCAATAAAAGGAGGGCTGAGGAGTTGAATATAACGGTTCCAACGGATATTATTAACGAGGTAGAAATAATATAATAGATAGAGGTGATTGGGAGAAAGGATAAATGAAAATTCAAGCAACAAAAATGGTGATAACAGGGATATTGGTAGTAGTGTTATTAGCCGTAGTATCTTCATTCTTGTGGGCTAAGGAAGAGCCAAAAGAGGTTCGGTTTGGCTGTGCCTTGAGCTTAAGTGGCGAACTTGAGGAGGAGGGGGGCCTCACAAAAGAGGGATACGAACTATGGAAGGAGCATGTCAATTCACAGGGCGGAATCCTCATCGGCAACGATAGATACCTCATCAACATCCTCTATTACGATGACGAAAGTGATCCCCAGAAGACAGCCTCACTGGTGGAGAAACTCATCACCGAGGATAAAGTTGATTTTCTCCTTGGTCCGTATGGTAGTAGCGCCACTTTCGAAGCGGCTGCACTAGCAGAGAAATACAGAGTGCCCATGATTGAGGGCGAAGGTCCTGCGGAGAAGATATTCACTCAGGGCTTTAAGTATACCTTCGGGCTTCTGAGTTCTTCTCGTGACTACTTCCAAAATATCCTGGAGGGTGCAGCATCACTCGAGCCAAAGCCGAACAGGGTGGCGATTCTATCAACAGATGTCCCCTATCTGTATAATGCCGAGGGTGCGGAACAGCATGCCAAGCGTTTAGGATTTGAGGTCATCCCCATTATTACCGTTGAGAAAGGGGACGATCTATCCTCCATCCTGAGCGACTTAAAGGATGATAGCCCGGATATGGTCCTCTTTTCCGCCCCCTTTGGAGAAGCATTATCATTCGTTAAAACAGCCAAAGCAGTGGGATTAAGCCCCAAGATGTTTGGTCTCATTGTAGCTCCTTGTGACCCCGCTTTTGTCGAACAGTTAGGAAAGGATGCTGATTATATCTTTGGCCCATGCCAGTGGACTTCTGATCTCCCCTACGATGGTCCCGTATTCGGAAGCTCTGAAGACTACGCCCGACTTTTCCGTGATAAGTTTGGAAAGGAGCCAGAGTATCATTCGGCAGCAGCTACTGCCTCTGGGGTGACCTATCAGCTCGCCTTAGAAAAAGCCTCTTCCCTTGATCATGAAAAGGTTAGAGATGCCCTGGTATCCCTGGATGCCATGACTTTCTATGGTCGGATAAAGTTCAATGAGCAAGGAAGGGACATATATAACCCTATGGTGGCTATTCAGGTTCAAAGGGGTAAGAGAGTCACTGTCTGGCCAGAGCACCTTGCCACAGGTTCTGCCAAGTATCCTACTCCTCCCTGGGAAGAAAGGGAACCCGAGTTAAAGGTAGCTGTCCTCCACATCGGTCCCATAGGAGACTATGGCTGGACCTACGAAGGGCACTTAGGAGCTCAAGCGATGTCTGAAGAATTGCTCTATGTTGAACTCTCAGAAATGGAGGAGGCTTGTGGCCCTGATGCTCCAGAGATAATGAGGGTATATGCTGAGGCAGGATACAAAGTGCTCTTCTGTCACAGTTACAATTTTGGAGCATATATCGAAGAAGTAGCCCCTGATTATCCTGATGTCATATTCATGTGGGGAGCTGGAGTTGAGAAAAAGGCCCCTAATGCGGGTATATATTTTGGGAGAATGTACGAAGCCAGATTCTTGACAGGAATAATCGCTGGTTCCATGACCGAGACAAACAAGATAGGATACGCCGTTGCCCTTCCAACATCTGAAGTGGTGAGGGGTATTGATGCCTTTGCCCGTGGAGTTGCCTCTGTTAATCCTGACGCCAAGGTCTATGTGGAGTGGATAGGCGAATGGTATAACCCACCAAAAGAGAAAGAAATAACACTATCTCTTATTGACAGGGGATGTGACGTCATCACTCACCATTCCGATTCTTATGCCCCTGGAGAGGCAGCAGAAGAAAGGGGTGTCAACTACATAAGTTTTGGCTCGGATATGAGGAGATTTGCTCCGCATGTATTTCTAACCGGCGCCGTTTGGAATTGGACTCCCATCATGACCGATATAGTGAAAGCAGTGCATAACGGAACATGGGACGAACATCCTGGGCAGGATTGGTGGTATGGACTGGCAGAAGGAGGAGTAAAGCTCGCTCCATTTAGTGATTTAGTTCCCGATGACGTAAAGGAGAGGGTTGAAGAGAAAAAACAAGCGATCATCGAGGGAGAGTTTGAAGTCTTTTCAGGAATGAGTGACGAGGAGCTACGAGAGATTTATTATTTCGAATCGAACGTAGTGGGCGAGCTTCCTGTAAAAGCGGCTGAAAAGGCAGTAAAGATCGGTGCTATATATCCTTTTACAGGTTCCCTGGCTACAACCGGTGCAGATATTAAGAATGGGGTCCTGCTTGCTGTGGACATAATTAATAGTGAGTACAACCTGGATATTCCATTAGCCAGATCAAAGGGCATTGATTCACTTGATGGAGCAAAGATCGATATTGCGTTTGGTGATAGTCAATGCTCTCCTTCCACAGGTAAGTCCGAGGCAGAGCGACTTATCGAGAAGGAAAAAGTGGTCGCACTAACAGGATGTTACCAGAGTTCAGTTACTGCTGTGGCAAGTCAAATTGCTGAGGACAAGGGAACACCTTTTCTAGCTCCTGAGTCATCTGCTCCTATCCTTACCCAGCGAGGATTCTACTGGTTTTTCAGGACTACTCCTAACGATGAAACATTCGTTCAGAACTTCTACCAGTTTCTTCACGATATTCGGGAAGAGAAAGGCATAAAGGTAGAGAAGTTGGGACTAGTATATGAAAACTCACTTTGGGGGCAGGAGTTTAGTAAGTATGCAGAGCAGTATGCCGAGGAATATGGTTATCAGGTAGTTGAGAACATTTCTTACGATTCGAATACCACAAATGTAACCAATGAGGTTCAACGACTAAAGAATGCTAATCCTGATCTGGTGATGCAGGCATCCTATATTAATGATGCAATCCTTTACATGCGGACCTATAAAGATTAGTGGGAACTGTCAATCAGATGTTCAGGGAACGCTACGGAGCAAATATGACCGGCAACTCCGCTCGTGCCTTCACTGGAATGTTGGTGCTGGCAGATGCTATCAATAGAGCAGGATCAACGGATTCTGAGGTAATCCGAGAAGCTCTTCTGGATACAAATATGTCTGGCGATAAGCTCATAATGCCCTGGGACGGGGTCAAGTTTGACAATGAGACGCATCAGAATATCAGGGGAAAAGGCATAATCTGTCAGAGCATTGATCAGGATTATTACACTGTGTGGCCCTGGAATCTTGCCACAAAAGAACTCATATGGCCCATGCCAAGGTGGGAGGAAAGAGAGCAGGTGAGAAAATAACACAAAATAGCGCATACGTTTGGTTTCCCTGGTGCAGCTATTGCTGCTGTATATAATGCTTTGTTGGAACATCAGAAATACTAAGCCCACTGGAAAAAGCACGAAAAATTTAGTAATGCCGAGGGGGTCAGATTCCAGCATAAACAATTGAGACTTGCCCCTCATGGCCAAGCAGATAATAGAGATGTGTATGGGTTCCCAGTGGAAAATACTGCGTTATAACCACGCTAAGATATCCAAGTACATGTGATATAACAGCCAGGGATACAGCCTTTGATGGAGAAATTGAAGTCGTTGGAAAAAGCAATAATAAAAACAGTTGAGGCGGAGCTGTAAGGTTAGAGGCTCTATTTCTTGTGATAGGCGATGTAAAGACAATTAAAAATCTAAAGTTTTATATGTTGCTTAGATTCATAATGTTTAGTGATGATGAAAAATTCGGTTTGGACACACGATGCACACTGCGATAATCTGTATATGAGAGTACTTTTGGGTGGTGGTAAGTTAGATTCTCCATCAACTGACAATAAAGATTTTCAATTGCAAGTTACATTTCCACGATTGCGGGAAGGAAATGTTCGTAAAATAAGGAGATAAGAATATGAAAAAAACAGTAAAAACTGCTATGGAAACAATTCACAAAAATGTTCGATCTTCGTACAATCGAATACTTTTTATTACTTGACTCACAACCCTTTATGGTATTTTATTTTAATAATAACTCCAAAAGAAGTTTGACTTCCGCTCGTTCTTCCTTCACAAGTCCTTCTCTAACTTCTTCGGCTATTTCTTCCCCCATCGATTTCCTCAGCGAAAACTCTAAGATTCTTAGCATTGTTTCGTCTTCTACCTGCAAAGTTTTTAGTTCTTCCAATATCTTCTCATGCTTGGTAAGCAAATACAAAGTAAGTCCACAGTAAAATAATTCCTTATTTTTCCCTTTTACCTTTTCCCTTAAATCAAAGCAAATGTTATATTCCTTTATTGCCTTTTCATACTGCTTTAAATGATAATAAGCAAGTCCACGATTGCTGTATGCCAGAGCATATTCAGGATCGAGCTCTATCGCTTTGTTATAATCCTCTATCGCCTTCTCGTACTGCTTTAACATCTGGTAACCAAATCCACGATTGTTGTATGCCAGAGCATATTCGGGATTGAGCTCTATCGCCATGTTATACTCTTCTATCGCCCTTTCATATTGCTTTAATTTAGTATAAGCAAATCCACGATTGTCGTAAGCCAGAGCATACTCAGGATTGAGCTCTATCGCTTTGTTATAATCTCCTATTGCCTTCTCATACTGCTTTAACATGTGGTAAGCAAATCCACGATTGTTGTATGCCAGAGCATATTCGGGATTGAGTTCTATCGCTTTGTTATGATCCTCTATTGCTTTTTCATACTGTTCTAACCTTCGATAAGCAATCCCACGACTGGTGTAAGCACCAGCGTACTCGGGATTGAGCTCTATCGCCATGTTATAATCCTCTATCGCCCTTTCGTACTGCTCCAACCTACGATAAGCATTTCCACGATTGTTGTAAGCTAGAGCATATTCAGGATTGAGTTCTATCGCTTTGTTATAATCCTCTATTGCCCTTTCATACTGTTTTAAGTTACGATAAACATTTCCACGATTGTTGTAAGCCAGAGCATATTCAGGATTGAGTTCTATCGCTTTGTTATAATCCTCTATTGCCCTCTCAAGCTGGTTTAACTTGCGATAAACAAGTCCTCGATTGTGGTATGGCAAGGCATGTTCGGGATTGAGCTCTATCGCCATGTTATAATCTTCAATAGCCCTTTCATACTGCTTTAACCTACGATAAGCATTTCCACGTCTATTGTATGCCTCAGCGTTTTTTGGATTATGCTTTATTACTTCATCAAAATCATCTATTGCCTTCTTAAACTGTTTCAGCCCTACAAGAGCCTGAGCACGAAGTGAATAACCCCAAGAGATACCCTTGTCATCTCCTTCTCTCAGCTTGAGAAACTCAATAAAGCATTTTTCCGATTTTGTATAATCTTTTAACCGTAAATAATAAAGAGCAAGCGTCTTGCATATCTCAGATTTTCTGTATTCATCACTTACTATTTCAAGTAAATGCTCATTTAATTCCGTTCTCTCCCTTACTTCTTCATCACTCCACTTATACGTAGAAAGAGGGACTGTAGCACTGAAAATAGGTTCCGAAATAAATTCCGCTGCTTCCTCTGCTTCATCTTCTGACTCTGCAAGTTCAACTTCACTCTCTGACTCTCTTTCCAAAAAGTCAAAAGTCCTGTTTCTAAACCTCCACAAGTCTGGTGCATTTGTGGCTATTTCCCTTATCTCATACTCGCTTCCCATAACAATCACTGGTCGCTTTATATCGAATAAAAAATCACGATGTAGATTAAGATAACTTAATATTTCAGGAAACTGGTTTGACATCCCATAAATGAAATAAACAGCATTTTCTCCTGTATCCTCCCATTTCAAAAGAACATCAACGAGTTTGAACAAGCTATCATCCTTGCTCAACTCTACACGCAGAATCTCAAATCCATCCCCTGCTACTTCCCTTTCAAGCCATTCCGGAGAGCCAGCAAAGACTACGAAGATGAGGTTATCTTTCCCCTTTGATAGCTCCAGTTCAGTCAAGAACCCCTTTAACAACTGGATGAACATTGTACCACAATTCCCCTTTCGGGTCTAAATATTCAAGGATAGCAAGATTGAAGAGCAATTCTCTAAACCTATCTGCATCTGTTTTTTTGTGTTTATCCCTAACCGCTCTTAAAAGGTCAAAATCCTTTCCTGTTAAAATCCGTAGATAATCATTCCTCAGGTCAACCACATATGCATCCACATCCTCTTTCTCTATTCTATCCCTGCTGTTTTCATATGCTTTCACTGCAGATTCCCTTATTATTCTTATAAAATCGTGAATGACACCCCCTGACATCTCGATTGCAAGTTCTAAAGCTTCATCGCTTATCAGCGTCTGTAGTGGCAATCCTTGCTCCTTCGTCCTTTTCTCTACGATCTCTCGCATTGTCTTCCAATTCGCATTGTTTCTGTTTGCATCTCTATCGAACAACGCGATATTCGGTATTTTTATATCGTTGTCGTAGAACCTGATAATCCATTGATATTTATCTGAAAACATCAATGCTCGTGGCATCGTGTAGATAAGATTGCAATCTAACCCGGTCAATACCGTGGAATAGCCATAGAAAAGTTCCTCTGCCTGTTTCGGTGCCATCTTGTCCAAATCGTCAATTATAACTAATATCTTCTTCCCAAGTTTTTCTTCCGCGTATGCTACAACGCCATTCACTAACTCTATCAAATCACTCAATCTCGGCTCAACAACTCTTCTGACAATTTCTCTCGTTGTCGTTTCGGTCTTCATCTTACCCAGTAATTTTAATATTGCATTGAAGCCAACCCCAACTTCTAACTCCTCTTTCTCGCCTTTTATACTCTCCACAACCTTCTCAGACCAATTACCCAGAGCTTTCTCAAGCTCTGGATCTGGTTCCACCTGCTCTGACACGGCATTGTGTATCTCAATACCTACGCTCAAAAGCAGGTAAACATAATTTATACTGACGAGGTCAAGTTTGTCCTTTGCTACGAACATCACCACAAAAATTTCATCAGCCCTCTTTATATTCTCTGCAAGTTTGTTCAATTCCGTAGTGTTCCCATTGCCTCTTATTGCGGGGAATATTATCTTAAGAGGCTCTCTTGAACTTTGTATCTCCCAAACTACTCGCTCTAATCCACTTCCTCGGTCAACGTAATATTTGAGCTTATCCCCTTTCAAAGGTTCCCTCGGATTGAATATGGCATATACCTCAGCTAATTTGTTTCCACTCATTTTTATCTATATTTGTTTTTATTCCTTTTAACTTATTTATTTACCGTCAGGATTACGGAAAGTGCAGAGATCAAATAAATGATATTATTAATATTCCGCGTTCGAGCGCATCAGCCACTATTTCAGCACATGCTTTCGTTAATTCAATCGCAATCATCAATCCTTTTCCTCTTATCTCCTTCACTATCTGATTGGACCCGATCCCAACCTCATCAATGAAATATCCACCGAGTTCTCGTGACCTCTGTACTAACTTTTCCGCTTCAATCACATTTATAGACGCTAATGCAGTTGCACACGCCAACGGATTACCGCCAAAGATAAACATCATAGAAATACTTCTATCAACAGGTCTTCTCGTCACACCTCTGGAAAGGGCAGTGAGGGCAGGTTTAGAAGTGAAAAATTAATCTCTCACAGGCATACGAATTGCAGGATGAGACGCTCATGCCCTGTCTTTAGGGATTAAATGCGTTTGCTTATGCCATTGGATTGCTTTACGGGGAAAAGGTAAGCGGTCACGGAAAGGTTGTAGAGTTTATAAAAGAGTTGGCAATAATAATCCCTGCTCAAATAGGATGCTGATAAGGGGCAAACACCTAATGATGTCCCATGAATTCCAGGACGACCTGTGCTAGGACGGCTGGCTTTTCTATATATATGTTGTGCCCCACTCAAGAATGTAGAATATCCGCCCCTATCCAGGCTCTTGCGAAGCTTAATAAAAGCCTTATGGAGATGGACGTCGATATGACTGAAGGTGGAAACCAGAATGAGCGACTTAACCCTTTCTGGATGGTCAAGGACAAACTGCTGGGCTATTGCCGCACCCATAGAAAAGCCGAGCAGGTGTGCCTGACTGATCTCTAATTTCTGAAAGAGCGCAAAAATATCTTCGGAGAATTGTTGGATTGAATAGGGCATGTCAGGTTTTCCAGAGTCTCCATGACCTCGAACATCGGGAGCTATGGTTCGATAGTGCTTGGAAAACTCCGGCATTACCCAAACCCACCCGGCCTGATCTCCGCTAAGGCCATAGATCAAGACCAGGGGAAAACCTGTTCCTTCCTCGTGATAATTGATCTCGATATCACGCACATCTACCTTTGGCATTTCTATGTACTTCTTGTCCTGTGCTTGAGTCTTTAATAGCGTATACTAAATAAATAAATAAATAAAAAATAAATCTCGTATGAGTAGCCACCAAGAGAAACCATGCGATTTTATTTCTCCGCCTTGTCCAGGTCCTGCTTAACATCGCGTTTGAAATCCACGGTTAAATAATCGAGGCTCATCGGCAGTGAAAGCTCGAGTTTGCTGATAAACTGGACGCCAATGCGGACATTTCGCGGGCTGCATTCCAGCAGGTGACCTCCGCGGTTCCGGTCGGAAGAGAGGAAATGCAAATGAAGCCCTGGAACACTCACAGATGGCACAAACGCCGGCGTGAAAAATCCGGCAACTGTTCCTTCCACATCCGAGAAGCTGAAGATGGACTGCTCCTTGGTTGCTTCAGCCAGGGGCCGATAATTCTCCTGCTTGGGGAAAGAGCGGGTTTTGACGTGCGAAAACCAGCCATCAATTCTAATTGCGTAAAACAGATTAGGTGAGGGAAGAAGACGATTGATAAAAGCAATGAAATCCTTGTAATTCATTTCTGATGTAATCTCATCATGGCTCAGAGGCCTGTAGAACGTGACGCAGGCAAAAGGCGTCAAGGCATCATCGCCGATTGCAACGACTCTCCCCTCGGCTGTGATCTGGTAAACATTCCCGTCAAGCATGACCATTTCACCGTCTAAATCGTTAAACGTGCCCAGGCCGAAATCGCCGTGTTTTTTTATCTCGGCAAACGTAATATTTGCCTCATATATGCCCTCAACCAGGGCATTTACCGGAGCACACAGATAGATGCTGCTTTCTGGCAGTGCGGCTTGTTTATTTTTTGATTTTTCAAGCATTTTTGGTAGTAGACTAACTGTATCTTGCACTTTATAAAAGTTTCGGTTACTCTCAATAAAGGACAATTTTGGTTTTTGTGGAGATACGGAAAGGGACATTTTGAGCTTATCTCATCTCCATTTCCTTACATCTGTGTTAATCTGCGTTAATCTGTGTCAATAATTTAAACCCTTCGCATATTAACCTCGTCAAGTAGGGCTCATAGTTAACCTTCTATTGGAGTATTGGCTCCGCGGTTA
>CAZOEM010000036.1:0-13795 GCA_964578735.1 uncultured Halobacteria archaeon
GAACCCGTAAAAACTTAATAATCAAGATTTAGCAGTAGCATCTGTGTAAATCTGTAAAATCTGTGTCTATGACAATTATAAAAATTGGTGAATTATTTACAGGGAGTTCCCTAACTAATCAAAAGTTCCTACTCGGGGAATTTCCACACTATAAAGGTATACAGGAAACATCGTTTGTATAGCTTATGATCAACAGACAAATTGTCAACATTATTAGGTGCTCAGTCCTGAATTCAAGATACATATTCATGGTTACCTATAAAGGTAACAATTAGGAAAAAACCGAAAAGCTTTTATACCCCTTACCCTTTATGGATACCATAGAAAGAAACAACAAACGGTGCCAATAAGAGGGCACGGAAGACGAAGAACAAATCGCATTTCCAAATAAGATGTATCCCCTCTGAGCGAACAGAAATAAAATAAAATAAATAGGAGGTGAAAAGAAAAAAATGAATGTAACAAAGAAATTAGCGGCTCTCATGATAGCGTGCATAATGGTAGCTGCGGTAGGCGTACCAATGGCAATTGGTGACACACCCCAGATGACCGCAGGTGTGGATAATGAAGCGCCAGTCGTAGGCAGTATTGCTATAGCTCCTGATCTGGCAAATCCTGGGGATACGGTCACAGTTAAAGGTACACTAAGAGATCCCAATGCAGTCACGCTTAAAGATGAGATAGACACGTTCAGTTATGTGGTTAAGAAGCCAGATGGCTCAGTGTACGAAACTGGCGACATTGACGTTGAAGCTACATGGGAGTTCACGTTCGACCTGGGTGAGGCAATAGAAGTTCCCGCCGGCACATGGACTGTTGAAGTTACTGCTACGGATAACGATGGATTGTCAGATACTGGCACGGGGACGTTTGAGGTGAATACGATGATGATGTATAAAATCGACTTTGGTGCAGGTGTAGATTATGGCACAGTGACTATCGATGAGAAGAAAACGGTCAAAGGAGATGATAATATGGCGACAGTGGAAAACCCGACAATCGAAAATTTAGGTAACGTAGTGATGGATGTCACGATAAGTGCAAAAAACCTGGAGGCTGGAGGAACTGCCATTATTGAAAATAAGTACATTGGTGCAAACGTTGGGGATGTTGGTGAGCAAGACCTTGAGACGGAACGGACATTTGATGTAGACATTGAGCCAGACACTACTGCCAAAATAGACTACACATTGACCGCACCCGTAGGTACACAACCAGGTAAGTATAAAGGAGAAACCACGGTGACTGGAATCGCAGGGTAAAACTTTACCTTCTTTTTTTTATATATCTTTTATCGTATATACTGTATACTCTCCTTTTGTTTTATTTGTAGAATGGAAAAGATGATGATAAAGATGAAGCGGACAAAAACAATTGTACTTATCGCGATACTCCTGGTTTTATGTCCTATTGCGGATGCTTCTATCGGTATTGGGATTGCACCCGTAAATTTCACTATTAACGATGCGTTTCGCGGCGGAAGATATGAGCAGACAATAACAGTATTCAATGGCGGAGATGAACAGGGCACGTTTACACTCGCGGCAGAAGGGGAATGCGGCGATTGGGTTTCATTCTTCAGAGAAGGAGAGCCAAATACACCCATAAAAGAGCTACCAATACCTGCTAACGACCGTGTAAATGTCATTGCTACGTTTGACATCCCTCCTGATGCTGAAAATAGAGCGTATGCCACAACGATATATGCACAACGCATTCAAAAGGATGTAACTGGAGAAGGCGGCGCGGTCATGGGTGCTGTGGTTCGCATACCACAAAGCGTTAGTATCCTTGTGACGGGTACACAGACCTTAAAGGGAATAGTGAAAAGGATCACTACCACGGATACTGAGGTTGGCAATCCCTTAAAGATAAAGGTGGAATTTCAGAATGAAGGTAATGTAGTTGCAAAGCCGAAGATTGCTTTTGGAATAACAAAAGACGGTACGCTCAGTGATACCTTCGAGCATAATGAAACGGGCATAAAGCCAAATAAGATAGATACGATCCTCGTGCTTTGGGATACAGTAGGGAAAGAGCCAGGCGATTATATCGCATCCGTGGATGTATCGCTTGGTGAAGATGCACTTGCCACTAAGGATTTGCCTTTTAAGATTCTGCCATCTGGCACGCTCACAAGAAAAGGTGCATTGAAATCGTTATCAATAGAAGGTGAGCCGCAGGTAAATCGAGTTATAAAAGTCATTGCACGCTTTGAAAACACTGGCATGATCGATACGAGGGCTAAGTTTAGGGGTGAGATATATCGCAATGGCGAATTTGTAGATTTGTTAGAGAGCGATGAGAAGCTCACTGAGGTTGATGAAACGGCTAATCCTTACTTATATTACAGGATAATGATACCCGGCGATTATCAGATAAAAGGGACAGTGATTTATGATGGAGAAGAGACAGAATCCAAAGAAGTTTCGTTTACTGTTCTCGAACCAGAGAGGGAAGAGAAGAAGCCGAGGATTCCTGGGTTCGAGCTTGTCTATACTCTGATTGCACTAATAATCATGAGTGCTATATATGGTACGAAATCGAGAAGATGAAGATGGGTAAACTAATAGCTCTATACCCAGCAGCGGTGATAGTCTATTTAGCACTGGCTCTCCCAATGGCGATAGGCGATGATGTTACATTGACTGCAATCGTGGTCTGTGAGGCTCCGGAAGTTCTGTCAGTGTCTGTGAATCCCGATCCAGTAATGATATATCCATGTCCGGCTACTACGCAGATCATTGCTACCACGACTGTGTTCCACCCAAACGGCGTAGATATGATAGGGCGGGTGGAGATAACTGCTATTTCTCCAGCTATTGCAGGCGTTGATCTGCCGATAATGATGACGTCAGAACGAGAAGGGGACACTGAAGGTACGTACATCGCTGCCGTTGACCTACCCTCCTGTACACCTCACGGTGTTTACACGCTGGAGGTCACAGCTACTGACAAATCGGGTAATGATGATACTGGCTCCACCGAGTTCTTTGTTGAGGCAACTATTGCCCTCAGGGCAACAGACCTGAACTTCGGGATAATAACTCCCGGTGGGTCAAGCACGACTTTAACAACCGTAACATGCACCGGCAATGTCGAACTAGAGTTCGTCGATATGCCCCCCTCAGGGTATAATAATCCCCATTATGATGGACTCCTGTGGTCAGATATGACAGCGGGTAAAAACAGCATCAGCGGTGATAATTTAAAAACCTCGTGGAATAGCACAGATACAATATTGTGCTGCGAATCAGCTCTTGTTGAGTTTACACTAACAATACCTCCAGGAACAGCAGCGGAAACATACACGGGAATCTTAACGTTTACACAAAAGCTAAAAGATAAAAGGGAAAAATGAGAAAAGGAGAACTATTCTTTTGTTTTGTCTTAATCGGATTGATAATGGCAGTAGCAAGCAGTACCGTGCATGCTGCGGGAGTTGGTGTATCTCCTCCTATTGTCTCGGTAGATACTGCACGGAGAGGGGGGGAATATGAATGCATCATAACTGTATTTAACACTGCGGATGAAGATGGCAAGTATAAACTCAATGCGACTGGACCTGGAAGTGAGTGGATAACGTTTTACCGAACAGAAGACCTTATAACGCCTATTACATCCATACCTATAAAAGGGCTGTATATATTTAGCTGGGATAGCGTCCCAGGAAACGATAGCGAGAGACTCCTTAGGTTCCTCTGGGATGATCTCGCTCTTGAGTGGGCGAGAAACGCAGAGATATGCAAATGCTATGGCAGCATCCGCATCGTTAATGATGAAAACTCAGCCACAATAACGCTCGATGCGCTGAATGAAATTGCAACCCTAGCAATCAGTGATGGCAGAACCTTCGACCTATATGTCAAGGAGAAGAACGACAGGCTAGCGATATTAAGATGGCATTCTGAACAACGAATACTGTTGAGAACAAAAATCGCTGATGATGCACCTAATGACGTCTACAATTCAACAATATACATATCAAGCATCCCGCCTGAAGCAACAGTGTGCGAAGGCGCTGGAGTACATACAATGGTACAAGTAGCAGTGTTTGCAAGTATCCAGGTGGTAAGTGCACATATCTTAACGGGAACCGTGAAATCTATTACAAGCACAGATACCGAGATAGGCTATCCGTTAAAGATAAAGGTAGCATTTCAGAACGAGGGTAATGTAGTTGCAAGGCCTAGGATCTCCTGTTGCATAACAAAAAACAACACGCTCGTTAACAGAACGCTCGTTGATACGTCCGTGCACGGTGAAACAGGCATAAAGCCAGGCAAGGTAGCTACGATTACCGTGCTCTGGAATACAACAGGGAAAGAGCCAGGCGATTACCTTGCATCTGTGACGGTATCACTTGATGAAGAGACGCTTGCCACAAAGGATTTACCTTTTAAGATTCTACCACCTGGCACGCTCACAAGAGAGGGGGAATTAAAATCATTATTTATAGAAGGCGAACCGCTGGTCAATAGTTCTATAAAAGTCATTGCGGAATTTGAAAACACTGGCAGGATAGATACAGAGGTGAAATTTAGAGGTGAGGTATATTACAATGGCGAATTTGTAAACATATTGAAAGGAGATGAAAAGCTCATCGAGTTTGGCGAGACCTTTAATCTTGTCCTATATTACACGATAGCGATACCAGGCGATTATCAGATAAAGGGGTATGTGATTTATGATGGGAAAGAGACCGAAGCCAAAGAAGTTTCATTTACCGTTTCCGCATGAAAAAAGGAAAGTGCAAAAGTCAAATTTGAGAGATGGCAAGGATGGCAAAGCACGATCTTTATATGCATGTACTACCTACATCATCTGCAACATAACAAAAAGATAAAGATGAAGTTAACAAAAGTAATTATAGTTATCGCGATACTCTTCGCGTTATGCCCTATTGCAGATGCTTCTCTGGGTATTGGTATAGCACCCGTAAATTTCACGCTAAGCGATGCTCTCCGAGGCGAGGAATACGAGCAGACGATAACAGTATTCAATGCCGGGAATAAATCGGATACGTTTCTACTCTCGGCAGAAGGAGAATGTGGCGATTGGATTTCATTTTGTAAAGAAGGAGGGCGAACACCCATAACAGAGATATTAATGCCGGCTGGAGGTCGTGTAAGTGTCACTGCTATGATTAATATCCCTTCTAATGCTGAAAATAGAAATTATACTGCAATGATATATGCACAAAGCATGCCTAAAAATGTAACTGAAGAAGGCGGTGCGATCATGGGTGCCCTGGTTCGCGTACCACAAAGCGTTATTATCCGGGTGACTGGTACGCAGATATTAAAGGGAACCGTGAAATCTATTACAACCACAGATACCGAGTTAGGCTATCCGTTAAAGATAAAGGTAGTATTTCAGAACAAGGGTAATGTGGTTGCCACACCTATAGTCTCTTGTAGCATAACAAAGAACGGCACGCTTGTTGATACACTCGAGCATGATGAAACCGGGATAAAGCCATATAAAACAGACACAATTACCGCGCTCTGGAACACATCAGGGCAGGAGCCGGGCGATTATAACATATCCGTGAACGTTTCGCTTGCTGGAGCGCTCATAGCCGCAAAGGATTTGCCTTTTAAGATTCTGCCGCATGGCGCACTCACGCGAAAGGGTGAATTGAGCTTGTTATATATAGAGGGCGAGCCGCAGGTCAATCGAGTTATAAAAGTAGTCGCCAAGTTTGAAAACATCGGCATGATTGATACAAAGGCTAAGTTTACAGGTGAGGTCTATTGCGATGGCGAGTTTATAGATATAGTGGATAGCGAGGAGATGCTCGTCCCGGTTGGTGAAACAGTTGATCTCGTATCCTATTACAAGATACTGACACTCGGTGCGTATCTAATTAATGGTTCGGTGCTCTATGAGGGGAAAAAGACAGAAGCCCTGGACGCTTCTTTTTCCGTAGCCGGAGCACTAGATGGTGATTTGAGCTCGTTATCCGTAGAAGGCACGCTGCTGGTTGGTCGTAGTATAAAAGTCATCGCTGAGTTTGAAAACACAGGCGCAATAGATACAACAGCAAGTTTTGCCGCTGAGGTCTATTGCGATGACGAATTTATAGATATAGTAGAGAGCAGGGAGAAGCTCGTCACGGTTGGCGAAACCGTTGCTCTCGTATCTTATTACAAGATAACGATGCACGGCGATTATCTGATCTCCGGGATGGTGTTGTATGACGGAAGAGAGACAGAAGCCAAAGACGTCTCATTTACCGTGCCGGAACCGTAAAGTAATTGTATAGTTTCCTCTATGCTGTTTTAATCTACAATAGGGGTGGATTAAAATGCGGAACAAGAAAGCATAATATCCAACCTTAGTTACCTATTTGGATAACGATCCGCAAAAAACAGAAATCCTTTTATAGTATCGATTACTTAGAGCAACTATCAGCGGTAATGGTATGTAGCTACAATCTGTGGGGGAGAAAGGTGCGTATGCAACTTAATAAAATATTGGATGATATAATATTTAGGACCGTTTACAAAGAGGTAAAAGTGGAATGTGAACTCCCTTATTATCCATTCGAATTGATAGATGAAATAGAAGAACAGATAAAAACTGATGAAGAGCTTAGAGGACGGTATAAGGAGGAATTGAGTAAACAACTTCAAAAGCGAGGTTACGAGAAATTAGAGGTGATTGACATTGACACTTCTTCTAATTGCTTGAACGTTAGATATACCGCATATTATTCAGGACGTAAAGAATATCCGGAAGTCCATTTAAAAGCTCTTTTAATCTTATATGAAGGAATGGGTAATGACATACATAATCCGGCTGTTTTTGATGAAATTGTAAAGCGAGCAAGAGAAGACATAGGGGAAAACGGCAAAGTAGAGCGACTTAATCATTTCGCTACTTTGTTTAAAGGTGCTATGGATATGGATTTGAGTCAGCCAGAGCAGTTACGTGTTACGCTTTGATACCGTCTCTAAGATTTCGGGGAGCGAAAGAGACATGTATTGACCTGTCTGACAAGGAGCCAAAAATAAAGCTCACATAATAGTCGCCGAGGTGTGGATATATATCATTTAGATAGTTGATGGCAGTTTCCCTGCTTAGTTCACTAATGTTTAAGTCCTGGTATAACTTGTGCTGAGTTTTTATGAATCCATATTCATAAACACGATAAATATCGTAGGTAATAGGATACTGTATCACGCTCGCGGTTTCAATAAAGGTAACCTTGTTATTATATGTGATGCTATTGAGATGCCCATGCCCAGAAAGAACGGCTACAACATTAGTATAGTTATTTAGCATGACCTTAAATTCCTTCTTATTCTCTATGTATGGGTTAGAACCCGAAAAGGCACAAAGCTCAGCGAGTCCTGCCACATCATTAACCAAAAAATGCAAGCATATTATAGTTGGCATTGTTTTATGTGCTTTTAAATCATCCTGTAACCACTTCATATTATTGTCAGTAAGAATTCCCTGCTCGGTGTTGGTATCATTTACACTATCTAATATTATAAAGTGCCATCCGGAGGAATTAAAGCTATATGTGGTGCTTTCCTGCCCTAATTTCGCCCATTCTGTTACCCATGCGCCTTCTGATTTGTCATGATTACCGATAATAGGATAAAATGGGTTATCTAGTTTATTTAATCGCTCAGTAACATTATCAAACTCATATGCTAGTCCATTATCGGTTAAGTCGCCTAATAAAATGGTGAAGTTAACGCTTTCTGCATTGATTGCAGAGACAACGTCTGCTAAGAGCCGGTCCGTATACTTATACATACGGCCAAAATTACTAATACTATTGGAACTCGACCAATGAATATCCGTTGCAACAGCAAAGGAAAAGAGGTAATTACCAATGTCTAATGGAAAGGTACTGAAATTGTTTATGCCATTAGAGGAGCTATTAATCCGGTAATGGTATGTGTGTTCCTCATTTAGCCCTTTTATCGCGACCCAATGGCATTTTGTGGGTAGGTCAGGTGCAGGAAGAGTGCTATTAAGGAGAAAAGGGGAAAGACCATAATCAAAGAAACAACGTGATTCCGTTGAACTAACCCAGCTCATATCAAAGCTATCTGAACCCACTGAGACTACTTCGACTCGGGTATAATTGGCTTCCTCTATCGCATTTGATATATTCGTAATATCTCTTTCAGGTCCGTCATTATCAGCTACGTACAATGCCCCTCCAGATGCAATACTTGTGAGAAGACAGAATATAAAAAGTGGAATAATTATTTTCATTTGGATACATTTCTCCTTCCACCGGATTTTTTTATTTGCATACTTAAAATTACATCCAAACTTAAAATTAATAAAAATGGAAATAGAATATGAAGTACAGATAAGGAAAGCAACAGAAGCGGATTTGCGAGATATTGTACGTGTATGGAAGGGGAATATAAGAACAATAAATACATCGTCAGATATAGCGGATTTGTACCATTCCTTCGAGCGATATTTCTTTGTCGTTACTATGCCGGATAGGGTTATTGGTTTTGTCGGTGGCGCGATAAGGCAAGGGCATGGACATATATCCGGACTTGCAGTGGATAAGGGATATAGAACAAAAGGGATAGGAAAAAGGCTATTAAAGATAGTGGATCACGAATTTCGCGCGTCTGGTTTCAATAAGGCCTCGCTGGAGGTCAGAAAAAGTAACTGGGGTGCGATAAGATTTTATAAAAAACAGGGTTACAGACGGGCACATCTCATTAAAGGCTATTATGCAGATGGCGAGGATGCAATAGTGTATGAGAAGAAGATTTGAATTCTATAATCAAAATGGGTAAACTATTTACTGGGAGTTCCCTTACACTAAATCAACCCTTACTGTTTCTCCTTCCATCACTTCTTCTTCTGCGAGCTCTACCACAACCTTCCTTGTATCCCATACTATCGTTTCGTTTTCTATATTACCTATCCTTATGACATAGGGTGCTGCGAGAACATCAAAATTCGTGTATCCCGCTCTTTCTATTGGTCCTTCTGTTGAATATGGCACAACAAACTCGTAGGTGCCGTTAGGCGTTGCTATTTGAGAGTACCTAAATTCTCTACCCTGGTTAGTGGTTATATTTGCTGCTATCTCAACAATAGCGCCATTAGGTGCTCTACCTTCTATCTTCGCCCCTTTTACATATTCAAAAACCTTTACAAAGCTCATCGGTGAAATGAAAGGCGGAGTCCATCTAGCTAAATCGAGATATTCAGGGTCGCCAAATCCATGACGAAGTTCATACGCTAATCGTTCTGCCATAGCATAATTAGATCCAACATAGCATTCCCATGCCTGCAAGTCATCGGTTTTGGCATTTAGAATAGCATGTAGGACCATGTATGTGGCTGACTCGTGCACCAATCGGTAATGTTGCAATGGTTTTGTTTGAAACGGCCGAATCATCAAAATGGAGGTCTTCCCAAGGTATCCGCCTTTGAATTGCGCCGCGCATCCGTCGAACATATGCAGCTTTGTCACCATCGTCTTGTAGTATTCTTCTCTCAGCTTAAACATGGATTTCCCTTCAGTTTTGTCCAACGTATAGCGTCCAGTTGTGTCATTAGCCCAGTATGACATTGCCCCGTATAGATCCTGATATGAGGCAGTCGTATCTATCATAGGAAAAGCACTCACAACATACCTCACGTCAAATGCATCTGCGACCGCATTTGCTTCTGTTTCGTTTTTCGCAGTGAAAAAACTGGCGGCGCCGGGACTATTTGGCCCTCCTATCCCCTGTTGAAAATTATTAGCCACAGGAATCCTATGTGCGATGTAGGTGATCCAATTACCGTAGTCCCACCAGCTCATCACGGAATATGCAGAATCTGGATAAGTATAATCTTGTGGATACAAAGCATAAAAATCAACACCCGTATCGGGAGTGTTTTCCCTCATCCAGGAAAGCGATTCATACCAGTCATCTCGCGGACCTCCACTGCCAAGCTCTGCCGTTGTCAAAGACTCATATAAGGGGAAGAAAAAAACAACAATTAAGATGACGCTGAAGGTTAATATAACATCTGGACGTAAGGAATCATTAGTTTTTTCTTTTTTCTTCTTTTCAATTTTTATTCCATTACTTTTTTGCGTTTTTATCGTTTTTCTTCTCCGCTTACTCTTTATGGCATCCACTCTTTTCTCTTCCAACGGCCCTTTCGATTCTTTCCTATCTTTGACGCCTTTTTCTGCACCTGTAAACGCCACAAGTTCGATAATCGTCCATGAGAGGAAACCACAGAGGATGGCGACATTTATTGCATAATACGCACTAAATCGACCCTGACCGAAGCAAGCAAAAAGCATTATTACGCTCCACACGAGAAGAAAAATCTCCTCTGCACGCCATTTCCTCCGGATATTATAAGCTATCCATGCGAGGGCGACAAAAGCGAGGAAAAAAGTAGTAGTGAACCAAGCCCAAATATTGGCCCATTCCATGGGTTGTGCCTCAACTATAGTTTTAGAAGACTCGGAAGGGAAGAATACGTATCGAAACTGTGCTACTATCTCGGAGCATAAAGAAGGATAGAAAAACCACAAAAGAGCGAATATTGCTGCTATTGCTAAAATTACTACAATAGGATACCAATAAGTTTTCATTTTTGCTTTTCTTATCAAGAAAGAAAGCGCAGTTAAAACGAGGGGAACGGATATGGCAATAAGTAGAGCCCACTTGTGGATTTCGGAAAGGAACCCAAAAGAAAGCGCAGGTGCTATCATAGCTAAGGAAACGATAAAAATCGGTACGCAGACAATGCAAAGATAATCGGTATCTTTCTCTCTGAGATGATCGGTGACATGTTGAACCACTACATAGGTACACAAGATCAATATGAAAAGCGGAGCACCTAACCATGCGAGGAAATAAGAGCCTAGAAAAACACCGGATATGATGGAATATACGATTGGTTTTTTTAATGACCCCCTATCTCCTCTTAAGAATAACGGAAAAGTTATTCCATTCTCACGCGCACTCTTCAGGGCAAGGATAAGGAAAAGCATGGCAATCGTGCTGAACAGCGTCTCCATAGCGTGATGGTCTGTAAATCCTAAGAGAGAACGAACCAAAAACTGTCCGGGGAGGATGGCTATAAGAGCTGCGGAAAGAAGTCCTGCACCCCTGTTATATAATCCTTTCCCAATGAAATAAACAGGGAAGATAGTAAGGGCGCCCAAAACCGCAGGATACCACGCCCATATCGCTTCTATCATAGACGGGGTTAACGTAGCGAACGGATTTCCAAGTCCTACTGCCCATACAATGAACGCAAGCGAGAGATCAAATAATGGAGTTCCAAAAGGGTTATACGTACCCTGAGGATAGGCAGTGAACGGATCAAAGTAGATGCGGTGAGGGAAGTGATGCAGTGTATTCTCAACAAGCCTTATGTTATACCAGGGATCATAGCCGCCAAATCTTACGAATGTGTCATTAAAGACGATGTTGTACGGGATAGCGACTCGGATATAAAGCGACAAGCAGAATAACAAGACCAACGTAAGGCCACAGATCAAAGATACTTTCTCAATCCGTTTCATTCTTGTCCTACAGCCGCCTTTCTTTTATAGTGCATGTGGGTTCCCTTATGGCAACATTTCCCCTAAACAAGTTTTAGTTTTAATGGCGATATAGGATCGTCATATCTCTCTCTCGCCCGGATTAATCTTTGCCTTTGCTCTTCCAGCACCTCAAATACTATCTGTGGTGTATCATACACTTTCGTCTTGTAGAACTCCTTCACTCGCTCGATCTTAGCCAAATTCTCCGCTACACGCACAGAGAATTGCATAATGTAATCATCCTCGGAATAGTCCTTTTTAAGCACTTCCTGGAACAGCCTTTTAAGGTCTTCGTATCTTGCTATAAATCCCGTGGGCGTTTTTATCGCCTCTACTTCGTGATGTGAACGCAGTTCTATCCATTTAAGCCACACTGCCTTATCTGTTTTATCATTCATGAAATTCTTTTCCGCATCACTCAGGAAATAATTAACCGAGAATATAGGCGGCGGATTATTCAATTTAGCGCCAAAATCCAGATGACATTCTATATATCTCCCTATAGGTATGGAAAGGAAATCCAGGTTAGACATGGGATTGATTTTTCTAACGCCTTCTTTTCCTAGAGTTGCGGCGGTAGTTTCTGATTCCAGCGCGGCACCCATGATGATAACACCATGCACCCAATCAAAGGACTCTTCAACCGGTACTTTTGTGTCCGAATCTCGTCCGCCGTATATTATCCCTCCTACCAACACACCTGCCGGATTATTGAGTTTCGGGTCCACATTCTCTAATAGTCGCATGTCGAGCGTGAATCGGGCATTTGGATGTGAAAGCGAAATCAAATTATCATTCTCGTCTCTCTTTCCAGGCGTCCATTCGCCCGAATGATGGAACCCCCTTTCCGGCTCTTCTTCATCTTTACCTATCCAGTGAACGCCTTTCTCTTCCGTAATCAGCACATTAGAGAATATAACCTCGCCCGACCTGTGGAGCGCATCCCAAATCTGGGGATCGTCCACTGAGTTTACGCCCTGTATTATCCCAAATATGCCATTCTCCGGATTGACCGCGTGTATTACGCCATCAATATTCCTGAGGTAGGCTATGTCATCACCAACAATAGTCTCTCCAGGCAGCATGGCAGTAGAGGTCTTACCGCAGAGCGAAGGAAACGCACCGGTAAAATAGGTCACCCGTCCAGAAGGGCCATGCACGCCCATAATGAACATGTGCTCGGTCAACCATCCTTCTTTTGACGCTCGGGTTATCGCAGAACGCATCGCTAACTTTTTGAGTCCTATTGTATTGCCACCGTACTGCGTATTCATGCTATATACCATCTCATCTTCAAGATTAATATAAACCCTGCGTTTATCTATGTTCTTTGAGGTTTTCCTCTCGTCTAGCTCTCCTGCGGAATGCACAAACTTCAAAAACCGCGCTGATTGCCCCAACCTTACGAACTCATCGTATCCTTGTCTATATAATAGGTCCTCCGAATGCGCAACATAACCGGAATCGGTAAGTTGAACTGCGGGTATGGCGAATTGTGAATTGAGCGGTCCCAAGCAAAAGAACCGCATGTACAACTGGTGCCCCTGCATTATGTCTTTCATAATGGTGTGAATCTCTTTGAGCCCATCCTCTCGGCCCATAGCATTTATATTAGGTCCTAACTCAACACCAGGCGGTAAAAGGAACTTGGTATTCGTTTTATCCCTTGCCTGGTCGTAATAGCCGTCAAAATGGACGGTATGCCCCACTATAGCAAGCTTATCCTCCTCTCCCGCTCTTATTGACTCGCGCCGGATGTACAGGATGTCTTCCGGTGAATCAGAGCATACAAAAATCCTGTCAGGATTGCAAAGCTCTATATACTTAGCAACAAATTGATGGAGTTTAGGATTATCTATATTGATAAGTTTCTGGTAATTTCCCTCTCCCAACCTCGCTTTTAGCAGCCCTATTGTTCTTTCATATTCTACCTTTTCACTTCGCTTTTCCTCTTTCCTTTTCATCTTCTCAAACCAAAAGAAATAAGAAGAGGATCAATTTATAAATATATCGTTATTTTATTTTTACAATTGATGGAAACGAAGTTGAAAAAGAAGGACAAATGCATTTTGAAGGCGTTGGTTGAAAACGGGAGACGTTCTTATTCCGGGCTGGGCAGAGTATGTGGGATAAGTAGGCAAGTGGCTTTTGAACGATTGAAAAAGCTATCAGAAGAGGGTATAGTAAAGGGATTTTCAGCGTGTTTAGATGCTGATAAGCTTGGATTCTCGTTCA